>NZ_CEVIVD010000051.1:26633-33217 GCF_982290655.1 Protofrankia sp. CiP1_Cm_nod3 | reverse complement strand
CTCTGGAGGGGCACGCCCGTCACGGAACCGCCCGGCCCGCCCGCCGCCGGCCCACCATCCTTCGACGCGCCCGCCGCCGGTTCCGTGACGGGCGTGCCCCTCCAGAGCGCGCCGCTTCCGAGCGCGCCGCCCGAGATGCCCGGCTCGTCCGTCCTGGCCGCTCTCGACGCCGAGCAGCGTGCCGCGGCGGCCGTCACGAACGGCCCGTTGCTGATCGTCGCCGGGCCGGGGACCGGCAAGACCCGCACCCTCGTCCACGCGATCGCGTACCGGGTGCGGGAGTGCGCGGTGCCGGCCGAGCGGTGCCTGGCGGTGACCTTCACCCGGCGGGCCGCGGCCGAGCTGCGTGAACGGCTCGACGCGCTCATCCCCCAGCAGGCGTCGCGCGTCTTCGCGACCACCTTCCACGGCCTGGGGCTGCGGATGGTCCAGGAGCAGCACGCCCGGCTCGGCCTGGGGCCCGGCGTCACGGTCGCGGACGAGGCGGTGCGCGCGCAGGTCCTGCGGGAGGCGCTGGCCGGCACGGCGTCGGGGGCGCGCAACCTGGAGCGGCTGCGGCGCGCGCTGGCCGGGCTGCGCCGTGCCCGCGCGCTCGGGGAGCCCACCGACGGGCACGAGCTGGCCGTGCTGGCGCGGGAGTACGACCGCGGGCTGCGCGCGCGCAACCTGGTCGACCTCGACGACCTCGTCCAGCTGCCCGTGCTGGCGATGCGGGAGCATCCCGAGGTCGCCGACGAGTACCGGGCGCGCTGGCAGCACGTCTGGGTCGACGAGTACCAGGACGTCGACGAGCTGCAGTACGTCCTGCTGACCATGCTGGCCGGGCGCTTCCGCGACGCCTCGCCCGCCCGGTCGGCGCGGTCGGTGCCGTGGCAGGCCGCGTCACCGGAAGCACCGGAAGCACCGGAGCCATCGGAAGCACCGGGGGCGTCGGAGCCATCGGAGGACGTCGCTGGCGGGGATTCCGCCGCCGACGGCGCGACCGGCGCGTGGCCGGCGGCGAACCTGTGCGCGATCGGCGACCCGGACCAGGCCATCTACTCCTTCCGCGGCTCCGACGTGGGCTTCTTCCTGCGTTTCCGGGACGATTTCCGGGACGCGGAGGTGGTGTCGCTGACCCGCAACTACCGTTCCACACCCATGATCGTCGATGCCGCCGTCCGCCTGATCGAACCGGCCACCCTGGTGCCCGGCCGGACCCTGCGCGCCGTCGGGCACCATCCGCGCAGCGCCCCGGTGCTGCTGCGCCGTACCGCCGACGAGGCCGACGAGGCATCGGTCGTCGTGGGCCTCATCGATGAGGCCCTGGGCGGCACGTCCTTCCACGCGCTGGACACCGGCGTGGACGGGACGGAGCAGGCCCGGCTGTCCTTCTCCGACATCGCGGTGCTCTACCGCACGGCCCGCCAGGCCCGGCCGGTGATGGACGCCCTCGACCGGCAGGGGTTCCCCTTCCAGCGCCGGTCCCACAACCGGTTCGCGGACACCCCGGGCGTCGCGTACCTGCTGGAGCTCATCGGCGACGACACGCCGGCCGGCGGGATTCCCGCGCCTTCCCCGCTCCCGGCAGGCACCGCGATCCCGGCGGGGACGGCACCGGCCGGCCCTCCGGTAGGTCCGACGCCCACCGGGCCTCTCGTGGGCGCGGTGCCGGCGCGGGGCCGCGGCGTTCTCGCGCGGCTGCGGACGGCGGCCCAGACCGCGCTCGAGCACGCCGCGGCCCTGCCCGGCCGCGGCGGCGGCACGGCGGCATCCTCCGGCAGCCCGTCCGGGACAGCGCCGGGCACCCGGGGCGGGCCGGTGCCGCCGGGCGGGTCCGCGCCGCAGCCTCCGGCCGGACCGCCGAGCGAGGCCGAGGTCCGGTACGCGCTGGACGTCCTGACCCCGCTGGCCACCGAGTGCGGCGACGACCTGGAGCGTTTCCGCTCGGAGATCGCGCTCGGTGCGGAGGTCGACACCTTCGACCCCCGGGCGGACCGGATCTCCCTGCTGACGCTGCACGCCGCCAAGGGGCTGGAGTTCGGGTTCGTCGTCATCATCGGCTGCGAGGACGGCCTGCTGCCGCTGCGCTGGGCGGGCACGTCCCCGTCCGGCGTGGTCGCCGGTACGAGCGGGGCCGGCGGACTCACCAGGAGTGACAGCGACGACAGTGACGAGGAGGAGCGGCGGCTGCTGTTCGTGGGCATGACCCGGGCCCGGGAGCAGCTTGTGCTCACCCACGCGGCCCGCCGTGGCCGGCAGGTGTCCGAGGTGCGGCCGTCGCCTTTCCTGGATGGCCTGGGCGCGCCGCTGCTCGAGCGCCGTTCCGGCCCGCTACGGCCCCGCCGGGCCCGCCCGGACCAGGGACGCCAGCTCCGGCTGATCTGACCACGGCCGGGTCGGATCATGGCTGGTCCGGCCGGCGGCCCCGGCCCCCCGAAAACGCCGGCCGAGCAACACGGATGTGTCCTGAAATCGCGTGACCGAACACTGTCGAATCGTGAAAGCGAGGGGACGGCCGGCCGGCTGTCGAGCCTGTCGCGGAACCGTGCCGGTCAGGGGCGGCAATCAGCCAGAAGCGGCAATCAGCCAGAAGCGGCAATCAGCCAGGGGCGGCAATCAGCCAGGGGCGGCAATCAGCTGGACTCCGCCGGGACGGTCACCGGCCGCTGGCGGGTGAACGCGGCCCGCCGGGCCCGGGTCCGGCGCTCTTCGGTCTTCTTCACCGGGCCCTTTTCGGCAGGCTCTTGTCGCCGCGCACTGTCGCAGCTGTTTTCGTGGCTACTTTCCCTTGTTTACTTTCCCTGGTTCGTGCCAGGCGTGGAAGTGGCGCCCGGCACGAAAAGGGCAGGGGCGTCTCGCTCGTGACGGCTGGTCGGCCGGTGGCCCGGGTGCCCGGGCCACCGACGGCCCGGTCCGGTAGTGGTTGCCGCCGGGCGTGAGCCGCCGGGTAGCGCCGGTGCCCGGGCCGTCAGTCGTCCGCGGACACGGCCGCGGCGCCGTCGGCCGGTCAGCGCCGGCGGAAGACCATGGCCAGGTTCCAGGTGGCGACCTCCCGCAGGCCCGGGACCCGCAGGATCGGCCTGGTCCAGGCCGGCAGGTAGCGCGGCATGGCGGTTACGACGTCGATCCCGTGATGGTTGTAAGGCCCACTCCAGGGCATCGGCCACCGCCACCGGGAACAGGCTGCTGCCGTAGCGGTTCTTCGGTGGGGTCCCGGTGCGGCGCTCGTAGCGCCGGGCCGCGCGGTGGCCGCCGAGGTAGTGCCAGGGCGCGGTCTCGTGCCCGCCCCAGGGCGAGAGCCAGTTGGTGAAGCTCAGGAAGATCACCCCGCCGGGCCGGGTGACCCGCACCATCTCCTCGCACATCCGCCACGGGTCCGGCACGTGCTCCAGGACGTTCGACGAGTAGCAGATGTCCACCGAGGCGGTGGCGAACGGCATGTCCAACGCGCTGCCGAGCACCCGCCCCGGCTCCACGATGCCACCGGCGCTCAGCTCGGAGATGTCCGGCTCGACCCAGAGGTAGTGGGCGCCGGCCTGCCGGAAGGCGGTGCGGAAGTAGCCGGGGCCGCCGCCGACGTCCAGGACGAGCGAGCCGGCCAGCGTGGTGAAGTGGCTGAGCTGGTGCACGGAGTCGGCGGCCAGCAGCGAGTAGAAGCCGGCCGGCTCGACCGGCTCGCGTCGGGCGGCGCGGAAGAGCCGGACGGAGCGTCCGATCGAGGTGCTGGCAATCGGCGCCGGCGCACGGCCCGTGGGCGCCGGTTCGGGATGTGCTGCCTGTGTCGCCGCTGCCCGTACCGGGGCGGCCGGAGCGGACGGGGCTGCCGGCGTACAGACCGCCGACGCCGGTTCCGGGGTTTCCGGCGGCCTGCCGCCGGCGGTGGGATGTGTATCTGGAGCGGGATGTGTATCTGGAATGGATGAGGATCCGCGAGGGGCGGACACCGTCTCGGCCATGCCAGGGACACTAACACCCCTGGCCGCGGCCAGAATGTGACTTGTCGGACGCTTTTGTCCGAATCAAGGGAATTCTTTGGTCGCAGCCCGGGACAATACGTGATACTTATTCGTCTTTATAAGAGAAATCGAAGGCATGCTGGCGGACCGACGGCCCGGTTTCCGGCCGCCGTGATTCACTCGCTGAGATTCACCGGTCACGGATGACGACAGCCACCTACTCGGAGTGATCATGATTGAGCTGGTCGCCGGTGCCAACCGGCCGTTGCCGGATGGCACCCTGTCCGTTCACGTGGCCGGGCCGTTCGACCTGTCGCTTCTTATCACCAGTGGTAACGGGAAGGTCGCCGGGGACGGCGACTTCGTCTTCTACAACCAGCCGTCCGCGCCCGGGGCCCGGCTGGCCGGCGACGGCGCCAGCATCGACCCGGCCCGGCTGCGTCCCGCGGCAACCAGGGTGGTCATCGCCGTGAGCCCGGCCGACACCGGCGTGACGCTCGGACAGCTGCCGCTGCCGGTCCTGGACGTCCGTGGCCGGGGCGGCGCCCCCGTCGCGCGCTTCGCCCCGCCGCGGCCACGGCAGGAGACCGTTCTGCTGCTCGCGGAGATCTACCAGCGTGAGGCCGGGTGGAAGATCCGGGCGCTCGGTCAGGGCTATTCCGACGGCCTCGCCGGGCTGGTCCGCGACTTCGGCGTCCAGGTCGACGACGACGGTGCCGCGCCGGCGGGCCCACCGGTGATCCCGCCGCCTGCACCGGCACGGCCGGCCGCCTCACCCGCCGCCGGTGGGGACATCAGCGGGGGCATGGTCCCGCAGGTCGTGGCACTGGTGAACGCCGAACGCGGCAGGGCGGGCCAGCGCCCGCTCACCGCGGACGCCTGCCTGGCCCTGGCGGCGCAGCGGCACAGCGAGGACATGGCGGCGAACAGCTACATGGACCATGTCAGCCTGGACGGCCGGACAATGACCGACCGTGCGGCCGCGGCCGGTTACCGCTACCGGATGCTGGGCGAGAACGTGGCGGCCGGCCAGAACAGCCCGGCGGAGGTGATGACCGGCTGGATGAACAGCCCCGGGCACCGCCGGAACATACTCAACGGGGATTTCACCCAGATCGGCGTCGGCTGCGCGCGCGGCGGTGATTACGGCATCTACTGGGCCCAGGTTTTCGGCACGCCCGCCTGCTGAGAAATCCAAGGTGACAGGAAATCAGAAGTGACAGGAAATCGGAAGGGAGGGCAGGCCGCCGGATCGGCCGGCCGAGTCCGCCGGCTGCGTCACCGCCCTGTGACCGGCGCGGATCGACCGGTCGCGGTGACGCGGCCGATCCGGCGGGCCCATACCGGCCCCGGTGGCGCCGCGGCCCTGTCGGCGGTTACGGGGCCTGCTGGTAGATGTGGACGTAGTCGATGTCGACGCTGCTGGGGAACCGGGTGGCGCTGTTGGGCGCACCACCCCAGCTGGAGGGGCCGCCCACGTCCAGGTTCACCATCAGGTACATCTTCTCCGAAGGAACCAGGTTTGTCAGGCGGCCGGTCTGCACGCCGTCGATGTAGAAGGTCAGCGCACCCGGCTCCCACCTGGCGGCGAAGTTGTGATAGTCGGCGCTCCAGTCCGCATGCCTGGTCTTGAACTGGTTCTCACCGCCGTGCTTGGTGTGCAGCGTCTGGAAGATGGTTGTCTGGTCCTCACCGATGAATTCCATGATGTCGATCTCATCGAGTGTGTAGGCCGGGTTGTACAGCCAGATCGCGGGCCAGAACCCCTTGCCCTTCGGCAGCCTGGCGCGGACGTCCACATAACCGTAGGTGAAGAAGTACTGCTGGTCGCTGTTGATGATGCCGCTGGTGTACGGGAATATCCTGCCGTTGAAGTTGTAGGGGGTCTGGCTGGCGGTCAGGTGCGCATTGCCATCGCTCTGCGTCACCGCGGACGGCGAGTAGCAGTTCTGCGACCCGTGGTTGCCGGAGTTGGCCCCGCACTGGGCGCCCTGCCAGACGTTGGTGACCCACTTGGCGGGGTCCAGCACGGATGCGTTGAACTCGTCGCCGAACACCAGGCGCCAGCTGTCGTCGAGTCCCGGCGGCCGGCTGGCGGGGGCGGACGCGAGCGGCGGGCGGGCCGGGTTCGCCACCAACGGAGCGACCAGGGCCTGCGCGGGCGCTGCCTGCTGCGTCGGCCCCTCCGCGGGCGCCGACGGCTGAGCCGGCTGGCCGGCCGGGGCGGCGGACGCGTCATGCGACGGACGCGCCGCCAGGTAGGCCCTGGCAGCCTGCTGCGCTATGGACGAGGTGGGGGGCGCGGAGGACTCCGGTGACGTGGACGTACGAGGGGCCTGGCAGGCCGCGAGAGCAACACCCAACGGCAGTGCCAACGCCGCCGCCAGGAGCCGCCGCCGGGTCCTGAACCTGGATCTGATCGGTGCGGAGGACAGAAGTCTGGGCAACATGAGTCCTTACATGTCCGGTCCCCTCCGGCGGAGGGGAGCGTAACACGCCCCTGTGCGCACACCTAGCGCCGACAAGCAACGTTCCAGCATGCTAACAACAATCGATCTGTTTTTAGGATGAAATACCACGATAGATCTTCTTTTCCGTCACCGTCCGTCGTCGTTCCTGCCAGGATCCGTCGTCCAGTAGCGGATG
>NZ_CEVIVD010000051.1:17548-26266 GCF_982290655.1 Protofrankia sp. CiP1_Cm_nod3 | reverse complement strand
TCAGCCACGAGGGGCGTAGCGCACAACGCCGTCCTCGGCGGTGGCCGCCACCAGCTGGCCGTGTTCCACCAGCAGGTCGAGGTGCGCCTCGATCTCGAGAACGGCCAGCGTCTGGCTGGTCGTGTCGAGTTCGTCCAGCCGCCGTTCCCGGCGGGTCCAGCGCATCGCCGACGCGACCTGGAACGCCGTCTCGGCGCCCGCGCGGACATTGCGGGCGGCGCTGTCCAGACGTGCCTCGTGGTGGGCCAGCAGTTCCTCGACCCGCCGGTGCACGCTGGTGGTGACCGGGCCGTGCGCGGGCAGCAGCAGCGTGTCGGGCAGGCCGCCCATCAGCCGCAGCGACTGCAGGAAGCTGCGCAGCGGCGACGGTTCGGGCGCCCACTCGAACCCCAGTGATGGGGTGATGTGCGGTAACACGTGGTCGCCGGCGAACAGCAGGCCGTTGGCATTGTCACGAAGCACCACGTGGCCGCGGGTGTGCCCGGGGGTGGCGAGGACGTCGAGCCTGCGCTTCGCCAGGCCGACGACGTCGCCGTCGTCGAGCCAGCTGTCGGGGGTGCCCCACGGCGCGTCCTGCGAGTGGTCCGTCTCGTGCAGCAGGTATCGGGCGTAGCGTTCGGCCAGCTCGGGGGCGCCGCAGCGCAGCAGCATCGCGATCTGTGGACGGGCGAGGACCTCGGTTTCCCCGCCGGCGTGTATCGAGTGGCGCTCCTCCCGGCCGATGCTGACCTTTGTCCCGAACCGCGCGCGCAGGGCGAGGGCCTGGGTGTAGTGGTCGTGGTGCGCATGGGTCACCACCACGCGGGAGACGTCGTCGAGCTGGTAGCCGAGCGTGCCCAGGGCGGTGACCAGCGCGGATTCGGTGGACGGCATGGCCCAGCCGGAGTCCACCACGACCAGGCCGTCGTCGTCCGGCACGACGTAGACGTTCACGGCGCGCAGACCGCTGTACGGCAGTGGGAGCGGGATGCGGTAGACCCCGGCCGCCACGGGATGCGCGCCGGGCTCCGTCCAGTCGTCGGGCTGTTCGTTCGGCGGCGGTGGCACGCACGTCTCCTCGATCGGTTCTTCGGCCGGCGGCCGCGACGCTCTCGGCCTATCCAGCGTCATCCATCTAAATATAATTAGAATTAATATATTTTACTGTGCCGACCGGCCGCCCGTCTCCCGCCGCGCCAGTTCCCCCCGGCGGGACGCGAACGGCCCGAGACGCAAGTGATCATTGTCTTCCGTCCGCTGCCCGGTCCGTTGTCGACGACGGGCATCCCCGCCCCGGGGCCGATGTTCCGCCGGCCCGGCCGGCCACGCTCATCACCTCCCTGGCCGGTCGGCCTGCCCGGGCCGGGAGGTTCTGTTGGACGTCGAGTCGCGCAGGCTGGAGGCCGAGCAGCACTGGTCCGCGATCGAGGAGGCCTACGCCCGGATCCAGCGGGAGGATCCGGCGGGCTGGCAGGGATACCTCGATGAGCCGGGCAGCTGGGAGTCCGGTACCAGCGGCACCGACGAGCCGGCCTCGCTGGAATGGCCGGAGTTCAACCGTTGAGGGTCCGCCGTGGCGATGCAGGAGCTTCGCCGGTTGGGCATGATCAGAGCGCGATGACGGTGACCGCTTCGTCCAGCCCGTGGAAGCCGTCGGCGTTGCGGGTGTACAGGGCCGAAGCTGGAGCCAGTGGAAGGTAGCGAATCTATGTCCTGAAGTAGCTATTATGAGCAGGAAAAATGCAGCTCTTGCTACTGTAAGTCACAACGTGTGCCCCCGGCAGGATTCGAACCTGCGCACCTGCCTCCGGAGGGCAGTGCTCTATCCCCTGAGCTACGGGGGCTCCGGGGCTGCGGCTCTTACCGTACCAGGCCCGTGGGGGTGGTCATCCGGCCGGGTAGCCGTAAGCTCCGGATGTGTACTGCGAAGCCCCGCGCGTCCTCGTCGTGGATGACGACGCCGTGATCCGCCAGCTTGTGGTGGTCAACCTCGAGCTGGAGGGCTTCGAGGTGTACACCGCGGTCGACGGTTTCGACTGTCTGGAGCGGGTCCGGTCCGTCGCGCCGCATGTGATCACATTGGACGTCATGATGCCGCACCTGGACGGCTGGGACGTGGTTGCCCGCCTGCGCGAGGATCCCGCCACGGCGGACATCGCGGTGGTCCTGCTGTCCGCGCGCGCCCAGGCCGCGGACCTCAGGCGTGGGGAACGGCTCGGGGTGGACTACTACCTCACCAAGCCCTTCGACCCGGACGAGCTGATCGGGGTCGTGCGCCGGCTCGCCGCCGGCCGCGGCCAGCCCGTCTGAGGTCACGACCGGCCCGTCCGGGGTTCGGCGGCCGGCCGGGGCCGGTGCGCGCCGATAGCATCACGCCATGACTCCGGCCGATCTCGCGGAAACCCTGCGGGCCATCGTTCGCGATCTTGTCGCGGACGACGAGCTCGACGTGGAGGTACCCGCGATGGTGCCGGTCGCACGTCCCAGGGCCGCGGGGCATGGTGACTACGCCACCCCGCTCGCCCTCCGGCTCGCCCGGCCGGCGCGTCGGCCGCCGCGGGAGATCGCGGAGGCGGTCGCGGCCCGGCTGCGTCTGGACCGGGCGGTGTCCGCTGTCGATGTCGCCGCCGGCGGCTTCCTCAACATCCGGCTGGCGAGTGACGCCCTCGGCGAGATCGCCCGGACGGTCGTGCGCGCGGGCGACGGCTATGTCCGCGACATCGCGGCCCGGGACGTCGCGGCCCAAGACGCCGCGGTCCGTGGTGCCGCGGGCGACGGTGTCGTGCCCGGTTTCCGGCGGCCGGACAGCGACGACGATCAGGCGGGCCGCCGTGACGGCGGCGATCACGTCGGCGGCGGGCGCACCGCCACTGGTTCGATCGCCGGCCCCGCCGACCTGGCTGGCCCCGCCGACCTGGCTGGCCTCGCCGACCTGGCTGGTCTGGCCGGCTTGGTGAACGCGGTCGGGGCGGACGCGGCCCGTTATTCGCTCGCCCGCCTCCCACCGGGCAGCGTCGGTGTGCGCGACATCGACCTCGACGTCATTGCCAGGCGGGCCAACGACAGCCCGGTTTTCCGCGTCCAGTATGCTCATGCACGTATTTGTCTGCTGCTGCGCAATGCCGGGCAGTTGGGGCTGGGGGTGGATGTCGAGGGCGCGGACGTGTCCCTGCTGACCCATCCGCGCGAGGGCGATCTGCTGCGGGCGCTGGGTGATCTGCCGAGGGCCGTCGCGGCGGTGGCTGAGCCGTGGGCACCGTACCGGGTCGCGCGTTACCTCGAAGAGCTCGCCGATACCTACCATTGTTTCCAGGGGGCATGCGAGGTGCTGCCCCGGGGCGACGACGCGGCAGGGGCGCTCACCGGGGCGCGGCTGCTGCTCGCCGACGCGACCAGGATCGTGCTTGCCGGTGGCCTCCACCTGCTGGGCGTGTCGGCTCCGACGAGGATGTGACTGTCGTGCGTGACCAGGCCCGTTCGCCCGTCCACCAGCCGGTACCCGCCGGTGGCTGTGCCGGCACGTCCACGATCGGCAGGGCCAGGCCCACGGCCGGCAGGGGCACGTCCACGATCGGCAGGGGCATGCTGGGGCAGGCCACGGGGAGAAGCTCCGGTGAGGAATCCGCGATGAGGAACCGGCGATGATGAGGATTGCGCTGCTGGGGTGTGGTGTGGTCGGCAGTGACGTCGTTCGGCTGCTGCACACCCATGCCGAAGATCTCGCCGCCCGGGTGGGCACGCCCCTGGAGCTGGCCGGCGTGGCCGTCCGCCGCCCGTCCATCGCGCGCGACCTCCCGGTCGATCCGGCGGTTTTCACCGGGGACGCGGCGGCGCTGGCGACCCGGGACGACATCGACATCGTCGTGGAGGTGGTCGGCGGCATCGAACCGGCCCGCGGCTGGCTGCTCGCCGCGCTGCGCGCGGGCAAGTCGGTGGTGACGGCGAACAAGGCGCTGCTGGCCACCCACGGCGCGGCGCTGTACGACGCCGCCGCCGCGCACGGCGTGGACCTCTACTACGAGGCGGCGGTCGCCGGCGCGATCCCGCTGCTGCGCCCGCTGCGGGAGAGCCTCGCCGGTGACCGGGTCCGCCGGGTGCTCGGCATCGTCAACGGCACCACCAACTACATCCTCACCCGGATGGACGAGACCGGTGCCGGCTTCGCCGAGGCCCTTGAGGAGGCGGCCGCGCTCGGGTACGCCGAGGCCGACCCGAGCGCGGACATCGACGGCTTCGACGCCGCCGCGAAGGCGGCGATCATCGCGCAGCTGGCGTTCCACACCCGGGTGACCCTGGACGACGTCCACCGGGAGGGCATCGGTGACGTCACCGCCGCGGACATCGCCAGCGCCCGCGCCATGGGCTGCACGGTGAAGGCGCTCGCCATCGCCGAACGGTCGGTGGAGGCACCCGGAGTGAGTGTGCGCGTGCACCCGGCGATGATCCCGCGGACGCATCCGCTGGCGGCGGTCCGGGAGGCGTTCAACGCCGTGTTCGTCGAGGCGGAGGCGGCCGGTCAGCTGATGTTCTACGGCCGTGGGGCCGGTGGCTCGCCCACGGCGTCCGCGGTGCTCGGCGA
The DNA here is from genome assembly GCF_982290655.1 of Protofrankia sp. CiP1_Cm_nod3. Taxonomy (NCBI): domain Bacteria; kingdom Bacillati; phylum Actinomycetota; class Actinomycetes; order Frankiales; family Frankiaceae; genus Protofrankia; species Protofrankia sp. CiP1_Cm_nod3. Next base: position 21,708 of record NZ_CEVIVD010000051.1, on the reverse strand, counting down.
CCTGGTCGCGGTGGCGCGCAACCGGCTGGCCGGCCGGCGTGGCCCGGGGGAGTCCGCCTACGCGGCCCTGCCCGTCCTGCCGATGGGCGCGACCGTGACGCGCTACCACATCAACCTGGACGTGACGGACAAGACCGGGGTGCTCGCCTCGGTCGCCGCCGCGTTCGCGCGCCAGGACGTGTCCATCCAGAGCGTCCGCCAGGACGGTCACGGCGACGACGCGAGTCTGGTCCTGATCACGCATGCGGCCACCGACGCGGCCCTGTCCGCGACCGTCGAGGAGCTGCGGGAACTGGACGTCGTCCGCGCCGTCGCGAGCGTGATGCGGGTCGAGGGAGGTGAGCTGTGACGACAACATCGCGTGCCGCGACGGTGCCGGTGGGGTCGCCTGCGGCGACGGTGCCGGTGGGGTCGCCTGCGGCACGGGCAGCCGTGCCGCAGGCGGTCGCGGGCCCCGCCGCCGAGGCGGCGCGGGCCGCCAGGACGCGCCGGGTGTGGCGGGGAGTGATCGAGGAGTACCGGGACCGGCTCCCGGTCTCCGCGGACACGCCGGTGGTCTCTCTCCGGGAGGGCGGGACCCCGCTGCTGCCCGCGGCTCACCTGTCCGAGCTGACCGGCTGCGAGGTCCATCTCAAGGTCGAGGGTGCCAACCCGACCGGTTCGTTCAAGGACCGTGGGATGACGATGGCCATCAGCCGTGCGGTCGAGGCGGGTTCCCAGGCGGTGATCTGCGCGTCCACCGGCAACACCAGTGCCAGCGCCGCCGCGTACGCCGCTCGTGCCGGGCTGACCTGCGCCGTGCTGGTGCCGGACGGCAAGATCGCGATGGGGAAGCTGGCGCAGGCCCTTGTCCACGGGGCCCGTCTGCTGCAGCTCGACGGCTCCTTCGACGACTGCCTGCGGGTCGCCCGCGAGCTCGCGGACACCTTCCCGGTCACCCTCGTCAACTCGGTGAACCCGTTCCGCCTGGAGGGGCAGAAGACCGCTTCCTTCGAGATCGTCGAAGATCTGGGCTCGGCTCCCGACGTCCACTGCCTGCCGGTCGGAAATGCGGGGAATATCACAGCTTACTGGCGCGGCTACGTCGAGGAGGACGCGCGCAGCGGCGCCGGCCGGCCCCGCATGCACGGTTTCCAGGCGGCCGGTGCCGCCCCCATCGTGCGCGGCAGCGTGGTGGACCGGCCGCAGACGATCGCCACCGCGATCCGGATCGGCAACCCCGCGTCGTGGGACCTTGCCGTGCGGGCCCGGGACGACTCCGGCGGCGGGATCGACGCGGTGACCGACCGGCAGATCCTCGCGGCCTACCGGCTCCTCGCGCATCGCGAGGGCGTCTTCGTCGAGCCCTCCAGCGCGGCGAGCGTCGCCGGGCTGCTGCAGGCCCGGGCCGCGGGCCGGGTCGAGGCCGGCGAGCGGGTGGTGTGCACCGTGACGGGCAACGGGCTGAAGGACCCCGAGTGGGCGATCAGCGGGGCGGCCAGGCCGGTGACCATACCGGCGACGGTGGCGGCCGCGGCCACGGCGCTCGACCTGCACGGGTCGTGAACCACCCGGCGGCGTCACCGCTGCTGACCGTGCCCCGGACGGGCCAGACGGCCCGGGTGCGGGTACCGGCGACCAGCGCCAACCTCGGCCCGGGCTTCGACGCCTGTGGTCTCGCCCTCGGCCTGTACGACGAGCTCACCGTCACCGTCACCGGCGCCGGTCTGTCGATCGAGGTGGCCGGTGAGGACGACGGCGCCCGCGACGAGACCCATCTGGTCGTCCGCGCCCTGCGGGCCGGTTTCGCCGCGGCCGGTACCACTCCGGCCGGGCTCCGGCTGGCCTGCGTCAACCGCATCCCGCACGGCCGGGGCCTGGGCTCGTCGGCCGCGGCGATCGTGGGCGGCCTGCTGGCGGCGAGCGCGCTGGGCGGCGGCCGGCCGGGCATCCCGGAGGCCTTCGCGCTCGCCTGTCGGCTCGAGGGGCATCCGGACAACGTCGCCGCCGCCCTCTACGGCGGTTTCACCATCGCCTGGCACGACGGCGACGGCCCGCCGCGGGTGGCCCGTACCGACCCGCCCGAGGACCTGCGGCCGGTCGTGTTCGTGCCCGCCCGCCGCCAGTCGACGGCACAGTCACGGGTGGCGCTGCCGGCGAGGGTGCCCCACGCGGACGCGGCGATGAGCGCCGGGCGGGCCGCGCTGCTGGCGATGGCGATGTCGGGAAACCCGTGGGCGATGCCGGGAAACCCGCGGCCCCGCCCCGGTGGGGCCGGTAGCGCCGCGGAGGCCTCCCCGCAAACGCCCGGGCCGGAAAACGGCGGCCGCGTCGCTGCCGGCCCGAGGGACGGCCAGCCGCGTGGCGACGGGCGGAACGGGTGTCCCGGCCTCGCCGGTGACCGGCCGGCCGGCTTTCCCGCCGGAACGCCGGCCGGGAGCCAGACCGGGAGTCAACAACGCGTCCGGCCGGGCGCTGTGTCCTGGCGGGACGCGCTGCTGGCGGCCGTCGACGACCGGCTGCACCAGCCCTACCGGCTGCCGTCCATGCCCGAGACCAGCGGTCTGCTCGCCCGGCTGCGGGCGGCGGGGCTGGCGGCCGTCCTGTCGGGTTCCGGACCGACGGTGCTGGCGCTGGCCGTCGACGAGGACCAGGCCGCCCTCGCGCGGGCCTGTGCCGGCGGGGATTTCAGCGTGTTCGACCTGCCCGTCGACCGGGACGGGGCGCAGGCCAGGCTCGTCGTCGGCTGACGGCCCGGCCGCTGCCGCCGCTGCCGCGGCCGGTGGGGAATCCTCCACAGCTTCCCGAGCGACAGGCGCCGATGTGTCCGTTCCGCGCGTGGCACGTCTGTCCGGCATGCTCCGTAAGTCCGGTGGACGCTCCTCACGAGTACGGCACATCGGCTGAAATGGCCCCGGCCCGGGCGGGAAACGGATGACTCCGAAGCAATACGCCGGCAAGGATGTTGCCCAGGTGACTGCGTCTGGATAGTCTGGTGGCTGCACCCGCTGCTGCCGCGGCGCGTGCTCGCCCGCCGGTGCCACCGGCTCCTCGTAGCCGGAACCTGGTACCGGACTTGGTGCCTCAGCCTCGTCATCGAAGCCTCGGCCAGCACCGGTCAAGTCCTCAGCGGGACAGACGAGTTCGCACGCGGTACTCAGCCGTTGGCGCCGTCATGGGCGCTCTGCCTGCCCACCGGTGCTGAATATCGTTTCCATGTGGGATGCCCAGGCGAAGAAGGTCAACAAGTATCACCCGGCTTCCGTAAGCCGGTCCCTTCAGGGAAGGAACATCTTGAGCGACACCACCGACGTGCTGCCTGACAGCGCACGTGAGTCTGCGGGGTCACAGACACCGACGTCGTCCGTGGACACCGGCTCCACGCGACGCCGGCGCTCAGGCACCGGCCTTTCGGCCATGCTGCTACCGGAGTTGCAGGCCATGGCGGCTTCGTTGGGTATCCAGGGCGTGGGACGTCTGCGAAAGGGGCAGCTCATCGCGGCGATCCAGAACGTGCAGGCTCCCAGCGGCCAGGCCGACGACGCCCCGGCCGGGACGCCGGGCGCCGCGGCCGTCCCCGCCGCGCAGCCGGAGCCGGCCGCCGGCCCCACCGGCGCGCCAGCACCGGCCGTGAGCACGAGCGCGCCGGCCGAGGCGCCCACGCGTGGACGCAGCCGTCGGGCCGCCTCCCGTGGGTCGGGCAGCCCGTCCAGAGCCCCGGCGGAGCAGACGAGCCTGACCGACGTCCTGCCTGGCCCCGGGCAGGCTCAGCCCGCCGCCGCGGCCGCCCCCGAGGCGACGAGCGGTGCCGGCCGCACGCGGGCCGCCGGCACGCCGGAAGCCGTTGTGGCACCGGCCGCGGCCGAGCCCGTCGCCGTGGCGGAGAGCACTCCCCCCCCTTCGATACCCAGCGTGACGGACGCGCCGGTGGTCGCCGTGCCGGCCGAGACGGCCAGCCTTCCCCGCCCGTCGGAGAACGGCAACGCCCGGGCCCGCGAGGACAGGCGTGACCGTCAGCAGTCGGATAGCGACCGTTCGCCGACCGAGCGTCCCGCGTCCGGTGAACGCCAGGGGCGCCAGCAGGGCGACCGCCCGAGCGGCGACCGCCAGGGACGTGGCTCTTCCGACCGTGCCTCTTCCGACCGTGGCCAGTCCGACCGTGGCTCTTCCGACCGTGGCCA
>NZ_CEVIVD010000051.1:11638-17287 GCF_982290655.1 Protofrankia sp. CiP1_Cm_nod3 | reverse complement strand
TTCCGACCGTGGCCAGGCCGACCGTGGCCAGGCCGACCGTGGCCAGGCCGGCGGGCCCAGCCCGACCGGGGCGAGACGAGCCGCGACGACGACTTCGCTGGAGGGAACCGGCGCAACCGCGGCCGCTTCCGGGAGCGTGGCCGTAACCGTGGCCGCCAGGGCGGCTTCACCGAGTCGGAGCCGGTGGTCCGCGAGGACGACGTGCTTGTGCCGGTCGCCGGCATCCTCGACGTCCTCGACAACTACGCGTTCGTGCGTACCAGCGGCTACCTGACCGGCCCGACCGACGTCTACGTGAGCCTGGCCCAGGTCCGCCGGCACGGTCTGCGCCGCGGTGACGCGATCACCGGGGTGGTCCGGGCGCCGCAGGAGGGCGAGCAGCGGCGGGACAAGTACAACGCGCTGGTCCGGCTGGACACGGTCAACGGCCTGGAGCCGGAGGAGGCGCGCGGCCGTCCCGAGTTCACCAAGCTCACCCCGCTCTACCCGCAGGAGCGGCTGCGCCTGGAGACCGAGCCGCAGCTGCTGACGACCCGGGTCATCGACCTGGTGATGCCGCTCGGCAAGGGCCAGCGCGCGCTGATCGTCAGCCCGCCCAAGGCGGGCAAGACGATGGTGCTCCAGGCCATCGCGAACGCGATCACCACGAACAACCCGGAATGCCACCTGATGGTCGTCCTCGTCGACGAGCGTCCCGAAGAGGTGACCGACATGCAGCGGTCGGTCAAGGGCGAGGTGATCGCCTCGACGTTCGACCGGCCGCCGTCCGACCACACCAGCGTCGCCGAACTGTCCATCGAGCGGGCCAAGCGGCTGGTGGAACTGGGTGAGGACGTCGTCGTCCTGCTCGACTCGATCACCCGTCTCGGCCGGGCGTACAACCTGGCCGCGCCGGCATCCGGCCGGATTCTCTCCGGTGGTGTGGACTCCACCGCGCTCTACCCGCCGAAGCGCTTCCTCGGCGCCGCCCGGAACATCGAGAACGGCGGCTCGTTGACCATCATCGCCACGGCGCTGGTGGAGACGGGCTCGACGATGGACACAGTGATCTTCGAGGAGTTCAAGGGCACTGGCAACGCCGAGCTCAAGCTCGACCGTAAGATCGCTGACAAGCGGGTCTTCCCCGCGATCGACGTCAACCCCTCCGGAACCCGTCGGGAGGAGATCCTCCTCGCACCCGACGAGTTGGTGATCATGCACAAGCTGCGTCGGGTCCTGCACACCCTGGAGTCCCAGCAGGCGCTGGACCTTCTGCTGGACAGGCTGAAGCAGACGCGGACGAACTACGAGTTCCTGATGCAGATCGCGAAGACCACCCCGGGCCAGGACTGAGCCGGGCCAGGACCTGAGCCGAGGCGGACCGTCCAGGGTCCCTGTGACACCCCCGCGGGATGCCCGCCCCGAGGGCGCGCCCGGCTCTGGCAGACTGGAGTGTCGACACCCGGCACCGGTTCACGCCCTCGTTCAGGGGACAGGGCGACCCGGCGGCCATTTCGGGAAGAAGGATCATGAGGGCTGACATTCACCCGACGTACCACGAGACCACGGTCATCTGTACCTGTGGCTCCACGTTCACGACCCGTAGCACCAAGTCGGACGGTGTGATCCACGCGGAGGTCTGCTCCCAGTGCCACCCGTTCTACACCGGCAAGCAGAAGATTCTCGATGTCGGTGGCCGGGTCGAGAAGTTCGAACGGCGTTTCGGCCGCCGCCGTCCCGGTGACAAGCCGGGCACGACGGCCAAATAGCACTCCGCGGCCAGGCGGGCGGCCAGACGGCACGCCGCGGAGGCCGGACAGCGCGCGCCCGTGCCATACCGGTGATGGCACGGGCGCGTTCCGTCCCGGCTGCGGCTCGGCCCAGCCACGCTTACAGTTCGACGTTGAGAGCACCCGGGAACAGCGCTGTCCGGCCCGTGACGCCCGGCGCCGCTCGCCGATCGAACGCCCCAGAACCAGGAGACGCCCGAAATGACCACTCCGCTCGACGCTCTGCTCACCGAGCACGCCGAGCTGGAGAGCCGGCTCGCCGACCCGTCGGTACACGCCGACCCGGCGCTGGCCCGCAGCCTCGGCCGCCGATACGCGGAACTGACCCCGGCGGTGGAGACCGCCCGCGAGCTGGACCGGGTGGCCGCGGATCTGGCGACGGCCCGCGAGCTCGCCGCCGAGGACGCCTCGTTCCGCGCGGAGGTCGCGGAACTGGAGGCCGAGCAGGAGACACTGCGTAACAGACTGCGCGCCCATCTGGTGCCCACCGACCCGGACGACGCCCGGGACGCGATCCTGGAGATCAAGGCGGGCGCCGGCGGTGAGGAGTCGGCCCTGTTCGCCGGCGACCTGCTGCGGATGTACCTGCGCTACGCCGAACGCCGCGGCTGGCGGACCGAGATCCTTGACGCGAACCCCAGCGACCTCGGCGGCTACCGGGACGTGAGCGTGGCGGTGAAGGCCGGCCGGGGGGGCTCCGAGGGAGTCTTCGGGCGGCTGCGCTTCGAAGGCGGGGTCCACCGGGTGCAGCGGGTGCCGGTCACCGAGTCGGCCGGGCGCGTCCACACCTCGGCGGCCGGCGTCCTGGTGCTGCCCGAGGCGGCGGAGGTCGAGGTCGACATCGACCCCAACGACCTGCGGATCGACGTGTACCGCTCCTCCGGCCCCGGTGGGCAGAGCGTCAACACGACGGACTCGGCGGTGCGGATCACCCACCTGCCCAGCGGGCTGGTGGTGTCCTGCCAGAACGAGAAGAGCCAGCTGCAGAACAAGGAGTCGGCCCTGCGCATCCTGCGGGCCCGGCTGCTGTCGGCGGCCCGTGAGCGGGCGCAGGCCGAGGCGTCGGCGGCGCGGGCGAGCCAGGTCCGCACGGTGGACCGCTCCGAGCGCGTCCGTACCTACAACTTCGCCGAGAACCGGATCAGCGACCACCGGGTCGGTTACAAGGCGTACAACCTCGACCAGGTGCTCGACGGTGAGCTCGACGACGTCCTCAACGCGCTGGTCGCGGCGGACCTCCAGGCCAGGCTGTCGGTCGGGGTGGCGACGTGACCTCCGCCGCGCCCGGCCCGGCCCGGCCCGGTGCTCGGGCACAGACACCTGCGGCGCACCCTCCGCACGCCCCGTACACCTCACGCACCTCGCGCGCCTCGTACCCGCCGGGCCCGCACCCGGGCGCCGAGCCCGGCCCGGACCCACGGGCCGAGATCGACGCGGCGGCCGCGGTACTGTCCGCGGCCGGGGTGGCCAGCCCCCGGGCGGACGCGGAGCAGCTTGCCGCCCACGTCACCGGCGAGCCCCGCTGGCGGCTGGCGCTGACGGCCACGATGACCCCGGCCGAGCGCGGCCTCTTCCACGACCTGGTGGCCCGCCGGGCCGCCAGGGTGCCGTTGCAGCACCTGGTGGGCACGGTCGGGTTCCGCTATCTGACCCTGGCCGTCGGCCCGGGTGTGTTCGTGCCCCGGCCGGAGACCGAGACGGTGGTCGGCCAGGCCATCGACACCGTCCGCGCGGCCGGCTGGGACAGGCCGGTCTGCGTGGACCTGTGCACCGGCTCCGGCGCGATCGCCCTCGCGCTCGCCGACGAGCTGCCGGGCGCGCGGGTGCACGCCGTCGACAGCGACCCGGACGCGCTGCTGTGGGCGAAGCGTAACGTCGTGCTCACCGGAAGAGTGCTGGCCGTGCACCACGCCGACGTGGGGATCGACCTGTCCGGCGGTGCCGCGTCCCGGCCCGGCCCGTCGGACGCCCCGGGCGTCCCGGGCGTCCGGAGCGTCCCGGCCGTCACCGACGTGCTGGCGGACCTGCTCGGCCGGGTCGACCTGGTGGTGAGCAACCCGCCGTACCTGGGCGACGACGAGCGGGGCACGCTCGAGCCGGAGGTCGACGATCACGACCCGCCGGCCGCCCTGTGGGCCGGGCCGGACGGCCTGGCCGGCGTGCGCGCCGTCGCGGCGGTGGCGGCCGAACTGCTCCGTGACGGTGGCCGGCTGGTGATCGAGCATGCCGACCGGCACGGCTCGGCGGCCCCTGCCCTGCTGCGGGCGCACGGTCACTGGGATGATGCCCACGACCATCAGGACCTGACCGGACGGGACCGGTTCGTCACGGCGACCCGCCGGGCCCGCAGTAAGCCGGGCCCGGCCCAGGGGACAGCAGGGGAGGAGCGGTGAGCAGACGCTACGACTGCACGGACCCCGAGACACGGGGGAGCGGCCTGGAGGCGGCCACCCGCGCGGTCCGGCACGGCGGCCTGGTGGTGTTACCCACCGACACGCTGTACGGCATCGGGGCCGACGCCTTCGACCAGGTCGCGGTCCAGGCCCTGCTCACGGCCAAGGGCCGCGGGCCGGAGATGCCCGTGCCCGTGCTGATCGGTTCGTGGCGCACCCTCGACGGCCTGGTGGAGCGGGTGACCCAGCAGGTCCGTGACCTGGTGCGGGCGTTCTGGCCGGGTGGGCTCACCCTGATCGTGCGGCACGCGCCGTCGCTGACCTGGGATCTCGGTGACGCCCGGGGCACGGTCGCGGTACGGATGCCGCTGCACCCGGTGGCGATCGAGCTGCTCGGCCGGACCGGCCCGATGGCGGTGTCCAGCGCCAACATCAGCGGCCGGCCGCCGGCGACCACGGCCGACGACGCGCTCGCCCAGCTCGGCGACTCCGTCGAGGTGTACCTGGACGGCGGGCCCTGCGCGCTCGGCGTCGCCTCGACGATCGTCGACTGCACCGATGACGTCCCGCGGGTTCTGCGGGTCGGCGCCGTCGGCCTGGCGGCGCTGCGCGCGATCGTCCCATCACTTCGGGTACCCGCCGCGGTGGACTGACGCAGCACAGTGAACCGACACAGCAGGAGAGGCAGCTTATGAGCACCCCGTTCTGGGGCCCGGACTTCGACCAGCTCCACGCCGAGGATCCCGAGATCGCCGGTGTCCTCCTGGACGAACTGGACCGGCTGCGAGGCGGGCTCCAGCTCATCGCCAGCGAGAACTTCACCTCGCCGGCGGTGCTGGCGGCCCTCGGGTCGACGTTGTCGAACAAGTACGCCGAGGGATACCCCGGCCGCCGCTACTACGGCGGATGCCAGGTCGTGGACCGCGCGGAGGAGATCGGTATCGCCCGGGCGAAGGAGCTCTTCGGCGCCGAGCACGCCAACCTGCAGCCGCATTCGGGGGCGCAGGCCAACTTCGCGGTGTACGCGGCGCTGCTGGTGCCTGGTGACACCGTGTTGGCGATGTCCCTTCCGCACGGCGGTCACCTCACCCACGGTAGCCGGGTCAACTTCAGCGGCAAGTGGTTCAACGTCGCCGCGTACGGGGTGCGCGAGGACACCGAGCTGATCGACTACGACGAGGTGCGCGACCTCGCCCGCCAGCACCAGCCCAAAATGATCATCTGTGGCGCCACCGCCTACCCGCGGCTGATCGACTTCGCCGCCTTCCGGTCGATCGCGGACGAGGTCGGGGCCTGGCTGATGGTGGACGCCGCCCACTTCATCGGCCTGGTCGCGGGCGGGGCCATCCCGAGCCCGGTGCCCTACGCCGACGTCGTCAGCTTCACCACCCACAAGGTGCTGCGCGGCCCGCGGGGCGGGATGATCCTCTGCCGGGAGGAGCTCGCCCAGCGCATCGACAAGGCGGTCTTCCCCTTCAGCCAGGGCG
>NZ_CEVIVD010000051.1:0-11032 GCF_982290655.1 Protofrankia sp. CiP1_Cm_nod3 | reverse complement strand
GGCCGCGACCCCCGCCTACCAGGACTACGCCCAGCAGGTGATCCGTAACGCCCAGGCGCTCGCGGACGCGCTCGCCGCCGAAGGGGTGCGCCCGGTCGCCGGCGGCACCGACACCCACCTCGCCCTGCTCGACCTGCGCGCGCTCGGGGTCACCGGCAAGGAGGCGGAGGCCCGCTGCGACGCCGCCCGCATCACGCTGAACAAGAACGCGATCCCGTACGACCCACAGCCCCCCGCGGTCTCCTCCGGGATCCGGGTGGGTACCCCGGCGGTGACCACCCAGGGCATGAAGGAGGGCGAGATGAAGGACATCGCCGCGCTCATCGCCCGTGTCATCGGCGACCCCGGCTCGGCCGCCGACGTGGCCGCCAGCGTCACCGCCCTGACGGCCCGGCACCCCGTCTACCCTCGGTAAGAAGCGGGTGCGTCAGAAGATTGCGGGAGTATCTGCTCGTCTTCGCCGTGTCGGCGGCGATCACATTTTTGTGCACGCCGGCCGCGCGGTGCTTCGCGGTCCGGATCGGCGCGGTCGCCGGTGTCCGGGACCGTGACGTCCATGCCGTGCCGACGCCACGGCTGGGCGGCCTGGCCATGCTCGCCGGGCTGGCCGCCGGGCTGCTCGTCGCCGACCAGCTCCCGTTCCTCTCCGCGGTCTCCGCGGACTGGGCCGAGCCGCACGCGGTGCTGGTCGCCGGCGCGCTGATCTGCCTGCTCGGCGTGGTGGACGACCGGTGGCCGCTGGATCCGGTGACGAAGCTCGCGGGCCAGGTCGTGGCTGCCGGGGTGATGGTGCTGCTGGGCATCCAGTGGTCCTTCGCGGTGAACCCGGACAGTGACACGACCTTCAGCCTCGGGCCGGAGACGGCCGTGCCGCTGTCGATCCTCGCCACGGTGATCCTGGTCAACGCCATGAACTTCATCGACGGGCTGGACGGTCTTGCCGCCGGGGTCGCGGCCATCGCGGCGGGCGCCACGTTCTACTTCGCCTACGAGGTCGCCGTTATCAACCACTTCTCCCGGGCCGCGCCGGCCGCGCTGCTGGCCGCCGTCACCGCCGGTGTGTGCGTCGGCTTCCTGCCGCACAACTTCAACCCGGCGCGGCTGTTCATGGGGGACTCCGGCTCGATGCTGGTCGGCCTGCTCTCCGCCGCCTCCATGATCTCGGTGACGGGCCAGGTGGCCTATGGCGGATATGCTGGGCCGTCCCGCTCCCTGCCGTCCCTGATCCCGTTGGCCATCCCGTTGGCGGTGCTCGCAGTGCCCTTCATCGACCTGGGGCTGGCGGTGGTCCGCCGGACCAGGGCCGGCCGGTCCCCGTTCGCCCCGGACAAGATGCATCTGCACCACCGGATGCTGGAAATCGGGAAATCCCACGTCCGGGCCGTGCTCATCATGTACTTCTGGGCGGCGCTGCTCGGTTTCGGCGGGGTCGCCGCGTCCTTTGCCCGGCAGCCGCTGCCGATCCTCGCCACCGTTGTGGGCCTTGGTCTCGCGGGGCTGCTGGTGCTGTTGCTGGCCGGTCAACGATCCGCGCGGCGCGCATGATCACCGCCGCTGGACGGACGATCAGAACCGGTCTGCTGGTGCTCGCCGCTGTCGCGGTCCCGGCGCTGCCGGTCGCCGGCTTCGCCCGTGGCGCGGACGGGCTCGCCGCCGTCGCCGCCGGTCTTGCTCTTGTCGGGTTGTTCTTCACGGCGAGCAAGGTCGCGATAAGCGTTGTCGCCCGCCGGATGCGGGCGATGGTGCTGCCCGCGGCGCTGGGCACCTATCTGCTAAAGGTCATTATTCTGGGTGTTCTGCTGGTGGCTCTGGAGGGCTCCGAGGACGTCGACCTGATCGCCTTCTCCTGGGCCGTCCTGGTGGGTGTTCTCGGCTGGGTCGGTGCCGAGCTGTGGGTGGCCACCCACACCCGGGTCCCGTTCTACGACCCGGACACCTTCCGCGGGCAGGGCGACTCCCCACGTGACACCCTGAATACGTGAGCGACGCCGAACACACCCCCGGGGACGCCGGAAACAGCTCCGGCGCGGGTGGTGGGCCGCGTCGTCCGTACCGGCCCGGCCTGATCTCCGGCGAGATGTGGAGCGCGTTCGGCACGCTGCTCGCCGGTACCGGCTTCTGGGGGCTGGTCGGCTACGGGATCGACCGTGTCACCGGTATCGGCACGGTCTTCCTGCCGGTGGGCGTTGTCGTCGGGATGGGGGCCTCGATCTATCTTGTGATCTATCGGGCGATGCGGCGCCAGTGACCCCGGGCCCGGCGGTGCGGATGCTTCCCGGGTGTACACCGGTCATGATCGATAGTCCTTTGGCCCGCCGGGCAGGCGCGGACTGCTGCGCTGTGTGATCACATGGATCCGTAGCGTCCATCCTGGGGCGCCGACAGGAAACGTTCGGGTGCCGTTTGTGTGAACGGGCGAGTGAGCAACCTCTGCTCGGCCCGGACTTGATGCCGATGGCGCCGGGGTGTGGATAGTATCGCCAGTGTCGAGTGTTGGCTTGCTGACATCCGGTGTGAGTCGTATCTCTTGGCGGTCCTGTCAGTTCATGATCATAGGGTATCGATAGATGGTCGTGCCTGGCGGCTGGCTGCGTCCGGTGATCGTCATGTCTGGTATGCCAGGTGCCCGAGTGGGATGCGACCCGCGCCGGGCATGGCTGTCCGCTTGGACCAGATAGGGTGAGCCCATACCGCCGCCGGTACGGCTGCGTCTCTTTTCCGCTGGTGAGAGTGTATTTCGATCTTGGAGGTGTACGTCGTGCCGGTCCCCCCGGTCCTCGCGGACGAGGGCTTCCACGGCCCGACCAAGGAGGTGTTCCAGACACCCCACTGGTTCGACGTCGATCTCGGGCCGGTCGACTTCTACCTGAACAAGGGGACCGCTCTGGGGATCTTCGCCGCGCTCGTCGTCGGTGTGGTCTTCTGGCTGGGTTTCCGGCGCGCGACGGTTGTGCCACGCGGGCTGCAGAACGTCTGTGAGTCCATCTACGACTTCATCGACATCTCGATCGCCCGGGACGTCATCGGGGAGAAGGGGCGGACATACACGCCCTACCTGGTGGTGCTGTTCAGCTTCGTGCTGATCTCCAATGTGCTTGCGATCATCCCCGGCGCCCAGTTCCCGCCGACCTCGCGGATAGCGGTTCCGATCGTTCTCTCCGCCATCACCTACGTGCTGTTCAACCACGCCGGTATCAGGACCGCCGGCGCCCGGGCGTATTTCGGCCACATGGTCAATCCGGCGCCGTCGGCACCCTTCCCGGTCAAGCTGCTGCTCGGGCCGATCGAGCTGCTGTCGACCTTGGTCGTACGCCCGTTCACGCTGGCGGTCCGGTTGTTCGCGAACATGTTCGCCGGCCACATCCTGTTGCTGGTGTTCTCGCTCGGCGCGGAGTACCTGCTGCCGAAGCCACCTTTCGTCTTCGGTGTCGCCTCGTTGCTCATGACGATCGTGCTGACCGGCTTCGAGCTCATCATTGACTTCCTGCAGGCGTACATCATCACGATTCTCACGGCCGCCTTCATCGGCGGCGCGCTTGAGGAGCACGGGGACGAGCACGACAGCTCGCACCCGGCCGACCAGGTGCCCGCCGTCAGCGGCGCGTCCGCCGCGGCACACGCATAAGGTTCGGACACCCCGATCAGCACCGCGGCAGGTCGCGGTGCCCGACTGGAAAAGGAATAATGACATGGCAGACACCACTGTGGTGCTTGCTGCTGCCGACCAGGTGAGCGGCTCTCTCGGCGCGGTGGCCTACGGCCTCGCGGCCATCGGGCCGGGCATCGGTATCGGCCTTATCTTCGGGCTGGGCGTACAGGCCATCGCCCGGCAGCCAGAAGCCGAGCAGGTCGCTTTCCGTTACATGATCATCGGATTCGCGCTTGCGGAAGCACTCGCCCTGATCGGTTTCGTCGTCCCGTTCGTCTTCCCCTAAGCCGGGGGAGACACCGTGGCTATCACGACACTGCTGCTCGCGGCCGAGGAGGGCGCCGGGCACTCGGACGAGAACGTCCTCGTCCCGCCGCTGAACGAGCTGCTCATCGGCACCCTGGCCTTCGGCCTGCTGGTGGCCTTCTTCTTCTGGAAGGTCTACCCGCAGATCAAGCGGACCTACGCCGAGCGCAGCGACCGTATCGAGGGCAGCCTGGCACGCGCCGAGCGCACCCAGCGGGATGCCGAGGACCTGCTGCTGTCCTACCGCCGGCAGCTCGCCGAGGCCCAGGACGAGGCGGGGCGCATCCGCCAGGACGCCCGTGAGCAGGGGCAGCAGATTCTCGACTCGCTGCGCGCGCAGGCCGGCGAGGAGGTCGCCGAGATCAAGGCCCGTGGCGAGGCACAGCTCGCCGCCGAGCGGGCCCAGGTCGTCGCCCAGATCCGGCGCGAGATCGGCGAGATCGCACTTGAGCTCGCCACCAAGATCGTCGGTCACGAGCTGCAGCGGGACGACCGTCAGCGGCAGCTCATCGACGACTTCATCGCCGGGCTGGAGCATCCGGCGGACGGCACGACGGTCCCGGCGCCGGCCGGCCCGGGAGGCTGAGCCGTGGACGGATCCAGCCGTCGTTCACTGGCGGTGGCGCGGGCTCGGCTCGACGAGCTGACCGCGCTCCCGCCGCCGGGTACCGCGACCGGCTCGCGGCCCGCCCCCAACCTCGCCCGGCTCGCGGACGACCTCGACGGGGTGGTGGACCTGCTCGACCGCGAGCTGGTCGTCCGCCGCGCGCTGACCGATCCGGGCATGCCCGGATCGGCCCGTTCCGAGCTCGCGGCCAGGCTGTTCGGCTCGAAGATCTCGCCAACGGCACTGGAGATCGTGCAGGTCGCGGCGGCCGGGCGCTGGGCTCGGCCGCTGGACCTCCAGCAGGCGTTGGCCGAGCTCGCCGTCGAGGTCCTGCTCGCGCAGGCGCAGCGCAACAACGTCCTGGACGACGTCGAGGACGAGCTGTTCCGCTTCGGCCGGCTGCTCAACCGGACGCCGGAGCTGTCGCTGGCGCTGAGCGCCCCGGCCGCCCCGGCATCGGCCAAGCAGGCGCTGGTGGCCAGGCTGCTGGACGGCAAGGCCCACCCCGTGACCGTCCGGCTCATCCAGCGTGCGGTTACCGAACGTTACCATGGCGACCTCGAGCGCAGGCTCGAGCAGCTCACCACGATCGCCGCGGCCCGGCGTAACCGTCTGGTCGCGGTGGTGCTGAGCGCCGTCCCGCTCGCGGGCGACCAGATCTACCGGCTGCGGACGGCGATCAGCCGTTATTTTGGCCGTGACGTGCAGCTCCAGGTGGACATCGACCCCGCTGTTCTCGGGGGCGTCGTCGTGCGGGTCGGTGACGAGGTGGTCGATGGCAGTGTCCTGCGCCGCCTCACCGACGCACGCCGGCGACTGCTGAGGTAGGGCGCTCCCGTGGACATCCAGATCTCGCCGCCCGATCTGCGGGACGTGCCCGCACCATTTGTTGAAGGACCAAAGCGATGACTGAGCTCTCCATCCGACCGGAGGAAATCCGCGCCGCCCTCCGGGACTACGTCGACTCCTACCAGGCATCAGCCGGAGAGCGCGAGGAGGTCGGCCGGGTCGTCGTCGCGGGCGACGGCATCGCGCGGGTCGAGGGCCTGCCGCACGCCATGACCAACGAGCTGCTGGAGTTCCACGGCGGGGTGCTCGGCCTCGCGCTCAACCTGGACGTGGGCGAGATCGGCTGCGTTCTGCTGGGTGAGTCCGAGCACATCGAGGAGGGCCAGGAGGTCCGCCGCACCGGCGAGATCCTCTCCGTCCCGGTCGGGGACGGCTTCCTCGGCCGGGTCGTCGACCCCCTCGGCCGCCCGATCGACGGCCTCGGGGAGATCGTCTCGACCGAGACCCGGGCCCTTGAGCTGCAGGCGCCCACGGTCGTGCAGCGCCAGCCGGTCAAGGAGCCGTTGCAGACCGGCATCAAGGCCATCGACGCGATGACCGCCATCGGGCGTGGCCAGCGCCAGCTCATCATCGGCGACCGGCAGACCGGCAAGAGCTCGGTCGCCCTCGACACGATCATCAACCAGCGCGAGAACTGGGCGACCGGGGACCCGAAGCTCCAGGTCAAGTGCGTCTATGTGGCAATCGGCCAGAAGAAGTCGACGATCCGGGACGTTCTGAACACCCTGGAGGAGACCGGCGCGCTGGCCTACACGACCATTGTCGCCGCTCCCGCCGACCAGCCGGCCGGTTTCAAGTACCTCGCGCCCTACACCGGTTCCGCGATCGGCCAGCACTGGATGTACAACGGCCAGCATGGCCTGATCGTCTTCGACGACCTGTCCAAGCAGGCCGAGGCCTACCGGGCCATCTCGCTGCTGCTGCGCCGCCCGCCGGGCCGTGAGGCCTACCCCGGCGACGTCTTCTACCTGCACTCCCGGCTGCTCGAGCGCTGCGCGAAGCTCTCGAACGAGCTCGGCGGCGGGTCGCTGACCGGTCTGCCGATCATCGAGACCAAGGGCAACGACATCTCCGCCTACATCCCGACGAACGTCATCTCCATCACCGACGGGCAGATCTTCCTCGAGACCGACCTGTTCAACCAGGGTGTCCGGCCGGCCATCAACGTCGGCACCTCGGTCTCCCGGGTGGGTGGCAGCGCCCAGGTCAAGGCGATGAAGTCCGTCGCCGGCCGGCTGCGTCTCGACCTTGCCCAGTACCGTGAGCTGGAGGCGTTCTCGGCCTTCGGCTCCGACCTGGACAAGGCGTCACGCGCCCAGCTCGACCGGGGCGCGCGCCTGGTCGAGCTGCTCAAGCAGCCGCAGTTCCAGCCGTTCTCGGTCGAGCGCGAGGTCGTCTCGATCTGGGCGGGGACGACCGGCCACCTCGACGAGGTGCAGATCGCTGACATCCGCCGGTTCGAGAGCGAGTTCCTCGAGTTCATCGACCGGGCCCGGCCGGGGCTGTTCAAGACGATCCGCGAGACCGGCAAGCTCGACGACGACACCCTCGCCGCGCTCGAGCGTCTGATCGCGAAGTTCAAGACCGAGTTCGCGCTCTCCGGCGGTCAGCCTCTGATCAACGATCCGGTGCCGGACACCCTCGACCCCTCCGAGGTGGAGCAGGAGTCGATCAAGGTGCACCGGTCGCAGCCGCGGGACGAGGACTAAGCCATGGCCGGCCAGCTCCGTGAATACCGGCGCCGCATCCGGTCGGTGCAGTCGACCAAGAAGATCACTCGGGCGATGGAGCTCATCGCGGCGTCCCGGATCGTCAAGGCCAAGGCCAGGGTGGCCGCGTCCCGGCCGTACGCGGACGAGATCACCCGGGTGATCTCCGCGGTCGCGTCGCAGACCACGGTCCGCCACCCGCTGACGACCGAGCACGCCGAGGCTCGCCGCGCGGCGGTTCTCGTGATCACCAGTGACCGTGGCCTCGCCGGCGGCTACAACGCCAATGTGCTGCGTCGCACCGGTGAGCTGCTGGAGTTGCTGCGCGCCGAGGGCAAGGAAACGGTCCTGTACGCGGTCGGCCGCAAGGCCGTCACCTACTACCGGTTCCGTGGCAGGGAGCTGGCCGGGGAGTTCACCGGCTTCTCCGAGCAGCCCGGTTACGACAACGCCAAGGAAGTCGCCGACGCGCTCATCGCGCGGTTCGTCGCGTCGAGTGAGGCCGGTGGCGTGGACGAGATCCACCTGGTCTTCACCGAGTACGTGAACACGCTGACGCAACGGCCGGCTGCTCACCGCATCCTTCCGCTGGTGCTGGAGAAGACCACCGAGCCCCCGCCCGGTGGCCCGCTCCCGCAGTACGAGTTCGAGCCGTCCGCCGAAGGCGTCCTGGACGCGCTGCTGCCGCGATACGTCGAAAGCCGGCTGTACGCGTCCCTGCTGGAATCCGCGGCATCCGAGTCGGCGGCGCGGCAGCGGGCGATGAAGTCCGCGACCGACAACGCCGGCGAGCTGATCAAGACCTACACCCGGCGGGCCAACGCCGCCCGCCAGGACGCGATCACGCAGGAGATATCGGAGATCGTCGGAGGCGCCAACGCGCTCGCTCAGGCCTCATAGGCTGAAGGCGGTGCGACGCTCTGCTCGTCGCACCGCCTTCAGGCCAGGGGAGGAAGCCTGGCCGGGAGCGGCGCGATGACGTCTGCCGCGCGGCCGGAGGCACAACGGAACTTGAAGGCGGCGCGGCCATGCCTCTCGTGTGGACGGGTCCCGAGGGAAGCACCGGCACCGACGATCATCACAACCAAAAAGATCAACAAAACCTGATGTTGCGGGCATCCACACGGAGTGGCCGGTGACTTCGGGGCACAAGTGAAACCGCCCAAAGCTGCTGGCATCCTTCAGGTAACGGCCGGTAGCCGCAGGGCACAAGTGGAACTGAGGACGCCATGACCGTCACCACCACCTCGCCCGCCGCGGCGGAGGGCAAGGCCCCTGGGATCGGCCGGGTCGCCCGTGTAATCGGCCCGGTCGTCGATGTGGAGTTCGCACCCGAGGAGATCCCCGAGATCTACCGCGCGCTGCGCGTCGACCGCACCATCAACGGACAGACCGCGACCCTCACCCTTGAGGTCGCGCAGCACATCGGTGAGAACACCGTACGGACGATCTCCATGCAGCAGACCGACGGTCTGGTCCGTGGGGCGCCTGTCCGGGACACCGGTTCGCCGATCACCGTCCCTGTCGGCAACGCCACCCGAGGGCACGTGTTCAACGTGCTCGGCGAGCCGCTGGACGTCCCCAGCGTCGACACCGACGTACGCCGGTCGATCCACGCCACGGCGCCCGCCTTCGACCAGCTCGAGTCGAAGACGGAGATGTTCCCGACCGGGATCAAGGTCATCGACCTGCTGGCGCCCTACGTCCGCGGTGGGAAGATCGGCCTGTTCGGCGGCGCCGGTGTGGGCAAGACGGTCGTCATCCAGGAAATGATCAACCGGGTTGCCAAGCAGTTCAGCGGTGTCTCGGTGTTCGCCGGGGTGGGGGAGCGCACCCGTGAGGGCAACGACCTGTTCCTGGAGATGACCGAGGCCGGCGTCATCGACGACACGGCACTGGTCTTCGGCCAGATGGACGAGCCACCCGGCACCCGGCTGCGGATCGCGCTCGCGGCGCTGACCATGGCGGAGTACTTCCGCGACGTCCAGAAGCAGGACGTGCTGCTGTTCATCGACAACATCTTCCGGTTCACCCAGGCCGGCTCGGAGGTCTCCACCCTGCTCGGACGGATGCCGAGCGCGGTGGGCTACCAGCCGACGCTGGCTGACGAGATGGGCGTCCTGCAGGAGCGGATCACCTCGACGCGTGGCCACTCGATCACCTCGCTCCAGGCGATCTACGTCCCCGCGGACGACATCACCGACCCGGCGCCGCACACCACCTTCACCCACCTCGACGCCACCACGGTGCTCTCGCGGGCCATCTCCGACCTGGGGATCTACCCCGCCGTCGACCCGCTGGACTCCAGCTCCCGCATCCTCGACGCCCGCTACCTCGGGCAGGAGCACTACGACGTCGCCCGCGAGGTGCAGCGCATCCTGCAGCGCTACAAGGACCTGCAGGACATCATCGCCATTCTCGGTATCGACGAACTGTCCGAGGAGGACAAGATTCTCGTCAACCGGGCGCGGCGCATCCAGCGCTTCCTGTCGCAGCCGTTCTTCGTGGCCGAGCAGTTCACCGGTATCCCGGGCACCTTCGTCCCGCTCGAGGACACGATCAAATCCTTCAAGAAGCTGACCGAAGGCGACTACGACCACCTCCCCGAGCAGGCGTTCTTCATGTGCGGCGGTATCGAGGACGCCGAGAAGAAAGCCAAGGAACTCCTCTGACGTGAATGATGTGACGGCAGGAAGGACGGCAGCGCGATGCCGATACGGGTAGCGATCGTCTCGCCGGAGCGGGAGGTGTGGTCAGGGGATGCCGACATGGTCATCGCCCGGACCACGGAGGGTGAGATCGGGGTGCTGCCCAGGCACGTCCCGTTGCTCGGAGTTCTCGTCCAGGGCGGTGAGGTGCGGGTCAAAATCGGTAGCGAGACCCTGACCGTCGCCGTCGACGGCGGTTTTCTGTCCGTGACCGACCAGGGCGTGAGCATTCTCGCCGAGCACGCGACCCTGTCGGCCCCCACCACCTGACCCGGACCAGCGGCAGCGAGAAGGCCGGTGGCGACGCGGAGAACCACAACCACGTCACCACCGGCCTTTGTTGCGTTGTCGGCTGTTGGGTTGTCAGCGGCCCGCGCCGGGCTGCCAGAGGACGTCGCCGCCGGGGTTGGCGACCCGGGAAAGGATGAACAGCAGGTCGGAAAGGCGGTTGAGATAGCGGACGGGCAGGGGGCTGGTGCGGTCCGGGTCGTCCGCCAGCAGGGCCCAGGCCGAGCGTTCCGCACGGCGGGCCACCGTCCGCGCGACATGCAGCAGGGCCGCGCCGGGTGAGCCGCCCGGCAGGATGAACGAGTTCAGCTTGGGCAGGTTCTCGTTGTACCGGTCGCAGGCTTCCTCAAGGCGGTCGATGTAGGCCTGGCTCACCCGCAGCGGGGGGAACGACGGGTTGTCCGCGACCGGCGTGCACAGGTCGGCGCCGAGGTCGAACAGGTCGTTCTGCACCTGGGCCAGCACCGCCCGGACGTCCTCGGGCAGGGCGCCGAGGGCCAGCGCCACGCCGATGGCGGAGTTCGTCTCGTCCACGTCCGCGTACGCGGCCAGCCGCGGGTCGGTCTTGCGGACCCGGGAGGTGTCGCCGAGCGCGGTCGTGCCGTCGTCCCCGGTCCGCGTGTAGATCCGGGTCAGGTGGATGGCCATGTCGCCACACTGTAGGCGCTCCACCGCTGCGCAGGCGCGCGAGCGGCTGTGACCGCGGGTTTTCCGGGAGGGGCGCGGGGCGCGCCGAGTGGATTCCGCGCCGCCCTCCGAGCCGCTGACCAGCGGCATCCGATCATGCCGGGCTGGTGGTTCGTCCCCGCGCCGGGCGGGCATCCCGCGTCCTTTATCGGTATTTGAACGAATTTTTCCCCATGGCGAAAACGCCCGGTACGGGAATGGCGGTCACGGGATTTCCGCGGTGGGGCGC
>NZ_CEVIVD010000050.1:25000-35316 GCF_982290655.1 Protofrankia sp. CiP1_Cm_nod3 | reverse complement strand
GTGGCGCGCAGTGGGGGGCAGGGGCACTGTCAGGCTGACCAGGGCGGGGTTTGAACGGCCATGAACCTCTCGGGCACGGGCGAGGAGGCCGCCGATGTTCCTCGGCAGCCACACGCCCCGGCTCGACGACAAAGGCCGGCTCACCCTGCCGGCGAAGTTCCGCGAGGAGCTGGAAGGGGGGCTCGTGATCACCAAGGGGCAGGAACGCTGTCTCTACGTGTTCCCCATGCCTGAGTTCACCCGGATCAGTGACTCCCTGCGGGCCGCGCCTGTTACGGCAAAAGCTCTACGGGATTACAGCCGTGTCTTCTTTTCCTCGGCTTCGGACGATGTTCCCGACCGGCAGGGACGGATCACCATCCCGCCGGCCCTGCGCACGTATGCGGGACTTACCCGGGAGTGCGTCGTCAACGGCGCGAACACCCGGGTGGAGATCTGGGACGCGGCCCGCTGGGAGACCTATCTGACCGGCCAGGAGGAGAACTTCGCCGCGCTTTCCGAGGAGGTGTTGCCCGGCGTCATCTGAGCGTTGCCCGAGCGTCATCGTCCGAGGCGGACACGGCGGCAGACACAGCGGCAGACACAGCAGCCACACCCGACCGGGAGCGCCGACCGACCAGCGTCGACGGCCCTCGCGCCACCCCTGTGTCGCCTCTGTGCCATCTCTGTGCCGCCGCGGCCCGGGGCATCAGGTGTGCGCCGAGGTCTCCCCCCGCTCCATACCGGACGCCACTTCCCCGGTGTCCGGTGGCGTGAGCGGGGCGGGACCTGGGCACATGCCGAGCCCCGGGGCCGATGGTGGCACCGGGCCGCCCGGCGCACGTGTTCCCGCCTGTCCGCGTATCTGGCGGTCATCCGGCCGGCTGTCACGCAGCCGACAGGACCGGTCCGCCATATCCGTTCACATTGTCTGCTCACATCCTTGTCTGCTCACATCGTCGCCTGCTCACATCGTCCGTACGTGCACACCGCGGTTTTCACCAAGCGTGATCGCGGGTCAACCGCATCTTCCCCGCCGCGAGGTTCACAAAACCGTTCGAGGAGGTCGAGGTGGACGCCACGCACATCCCCGTCCTCTCCGACCGTGTCGTTGGCCTGCTGGCGCCGGCCCTGCCCGGGCCCGAGGTGGTCCTGGTCGACGCCACCGTGGGCCTCGCCGGTCATGCGAGCGCGTTACTCGACGCCTGCCCGACGGCCCGCCTGATCGGTCTCGACCGTGATCCACAGGCGCTGGAGCACAGCCGCGCCCGGCTGGCCGACCGGGCCGGCCAGGTCACCCTGGTACACGCCGTGTACGACCAGCTGCCGGCCGTCCTGGACACCCTCGGTCTGACCGAGGTGCACGGTGTGCTGTTCGACCTGGGCGTCTCCTCGCTGCAGCTTGATTCCGACGAGCGGGGATTCAGCTATTCCCGGGACGCTCCCCTGGACATGCGGATGGACCCCAGCCGGGGCCGCACCGCCGCGGACGTCGTGAACACCTACGACGCCGCCGAGCTCACCCGCGTCCTCAGCCACTACGGAGAAGAACGCTTCGCTCGCCGCATCGCCTCGGCCGTGGTCGCGGAACGCGCCCGCGAGCCGTTCGTGTCCTCGGCGCGCCTGGCCGATCTCGTCCGCCGGACCATTCCGGCCGCAACACGTCGTAACGGTGGAAATCCAGCAAAACGTACATTCCAGGCGTTGAGGATCGAGGTGAACGGCGAACTCGAGGCGCTTGCCCGGGCGCTGCCGGCGGCCCTCGACGCGCTCGCCGTCGGGGGGAGACTCGTCGTGCTTGCCTACCACTCGCTCGAGGACCGCATGGTCAAGCGGGCATTCGCCGCGCGGGTACGCCCTGACGTACCGCCGGACCTGCCCGTGATCCCGCCGGATGCCGCGCCGACGATGCGCTGGCTCACCCGCGGTGGGGAGACGTCGTCCCCGGACGAGGTGGCGGCCAACCCGCGGGCCTCCGCGGCGAAACTGCGCGCCGTCGAGCGGATAGCCCCGCCGTCCGGGGCCTCCCGGTCCTCCAGAACGTCTGGGGCTTATGGGAGTTCCAGGACGTCCAGGATATCCGGGACGGTCAGGACGGCCGGGACGTTCGGGCCGGCCGGCCCGAACGGGACAGCCGGAGGTGCGGCATGAGCGCGCCGGCCCCCCTGCTGACACGACAGGGCCGGGGCAGGGCGAAGGCGGCCACGCCGCCCACTCGCGCGTCGTACCAGGCGGCCCGCGCCGACCGCCGCGGCTACGCGGCGTCGGCCGCGGTGTACGACACGGTGCCCGCATCGGCGGCGGCCCGAGGACACGCCGACACCGCCATCCCGATCCCGTCCCTGGGCCGGCGGGCCGGCGGGCCGGCGGGCCGGGCGGCCACCCCGCTCCTGGACCGGTCGCGCCGGCGGGCGTCCGGGCCGGGCCGGCCGTCCGCGCCGTCGCCGTTGCGTGTCGGCCAGCCCTCCGTGCGCGGCAGCGCTCCCCGTGCGCCCTTCGTCATCCTGTTGATGCTGCTCATGGGTGCCGGCCTGATGTGCCTGCTGCTGCTCAACACGGCACTCGCGCAGAGCGCGTTCAAGGTCCACGACCTGCGGCAGGACTCGTCCGATCTCATGGACGAGCAGCAGGCGCTGTCCATGCGGCTGGACAACCTGTCCGACCCGGCGAACCTCGCCGCCCGGGCGGCCCAGCTCGGGATGGTCCCCGGCGGCATCCCGCACTACCTGCCGGCCGGAGCCCCGCTCCCGCCCGGTGCCAGAGTGATCGGTACGGAGGCGTCCGCCGGCTTTGCCGTCGTGGTGGTGCCACCGCCGGGCCGGCCGGCCGGTGCCGCGACGGCGTCTGGTGCCGCGGCGGGCTCCGGTGCCGCGGCGGGCGCCGGAGCCACAACGAGCTCCGGAGCCACAGCGGGCGCCGGCGGCGCGGGGGCTCCTGGCGGCCCGCAGCCGGCAACCGCGCCGGCAGCGGGCGCGCCGGGTGGTGGCGCGTCAGCGGCCGTGGGTGGCCCCGCTGGTGGCACGTCGGTCGCGGGCGGGTCGCCAGCCGTGGGCGCCCAGTGAGCTCCACGGTGCACCGTGGAGCCGCGCGTGGCCGATCGCGGTCACGCAAAGCCTCCACGCCTGTTCGTAATGACACTGTTGATCAGTGGTATGAGCGCGAGGACAGCCGCGGTGGGTTCGCGGCCGGCTATGCGGATCCGGACGGCTACCGTGCCACGGCCGCCGGTTCCGCCTCCCGTACCGTCCACGGGGATCCCCGCCGCTGGGGCGGCCCTGACGACGGCTACTCCGGCTACGACCAGGGCGACTCCGACTATGACGACCACGGTCGCTCCGGTCACGGCCGCTCCGGCTATTCCGGCTACGGCCGCCCTGACGACGGCTACCGCGGGGGCGGCGCGTCCGGCCGCGACGGATACGCCCATGGCCAGGACGGATACATCGACGGATACGTCTATGACACGGGTGGTTACGACACGGGCGGTCACCAGCCGGACCGTGGCGGGGTTGGCGGGCAGCGGCCGAGCCGGTCGCCGGACCAGCGCCGGGGACGCCGGCCCACCCGTACCGCCAGCCGCCAGCTGCCCGCACCACGCGGCCGGACGGACGGACCGAGCGGCACCGTTGCCCACCCTTCGGATGCTCATCCCTCAGCCCGTCTGTCGGCCCGTCTGGCAGCCCGGCCCGCGGCCCGGTCGGCGCCACGCGCCGCCGCGCCGCGCGGTGCCGCGCCCCGGCCGCCCATGCGGCTGGGCAGCCCGCGGCGCAGGCTGCGGGTGTCGGTCGTCGTTCTCTGCGCGGCGCTGGTCGTGCTCGCCGGCCGGCTGACCCAGCTGCAGGCGTTCCAGGCGTCCACCTATGCCGAACGTGCCGAGCAGCAGCGGTTGCGGACGGTGGCATTGCCCGCGGTCCGCGGTGTCATCACTGACCGTAGCGGAGCGACGCTGGCGCAGGACGTCGAGGCGCGCGCGGTCTACGCCGACCCGCACAACGTCACCGACGCGAAGGTGGTGGCCGCCGCCCTCGCGCCGCTGCTCGGCGTGCCCGCCGACACTCTGCAGCCGAAACTTACCGGCAGCGGACGTTTCGCCTACCTGGCCCGGGGCCTGGACCCGGCGGTGGGCAAGGCCGTGACCGACCTGAGGCTGCCCGGCATCGGCGTCCTGGAGGAGCGCCGACGTCTCTACCCGTCCGGCGCACTCGCGTCCAACGTCGTCGGGTTCACCACGATCGGTGACAACGAGGTGATCGTTGGCAGTGGCGGTATCGAGAGCGCCTACGACCGGGTGCTGCGCGGGACGGACGGCCTGCGCCGGGTCGAGGTCGACCCGGCCGGCCGGATGATCCCGTCGGCGGCCAGCCGGGAGTCCGACCCGGTGCCGGGGTCGAGCGTGCGGCTGACCCTCGACCGCGACATCCAGTGGGCCGCGCAGCAGGCGCTGGCCGAGGCCGTGCGCACGACCCAGGCCGACGGCGGCAGCGTCGTGGTCATGGTCCCGAACACCGGGGACATCCTCGCGATGGTGGACGCGCCCGGCTACGACCCCAACAAGGTCGCCACTGCCGATCCGGGCACCCTGAAGAACCGCGCCACCCAGGACGTCTACGAGCCGGGCAGCGTCAACAAGGTCATCACCATGGCCGCGGCGATCGACCGTGGCCTGATCACGCCGGAGACCCCGGTGACGGTGCCGCCGAACATGCGCATCGCGGGCCGGACCTTCACCGACGCCGAGCCGCACGGGGTCGAGCACCTGACCGCGGCCGGGGTGCTGGCCAGGTCCAGCAACCTCGGGACGATCCAGATCGCGCGCAAGCTCGGCCCGGCCGGCCTGGAGAGCGCGCTGCGCGACTTCGGCCTCGGTGCCAGGACCGCGCTGCGCTTCCCCGGGGAGAGCGCCGGCATCCTGCGGCCCGCCGCCGAGTGGGACGTCCAGCAGGAGGCCACGATCTCCTACGGGCAGGGGATGTCCGCGACCGCGATCCAGATGGCCTCGGTGTACGCCACCATCGCCAACGGGGGCGTGCGGGTCGCGCCCCGGCTGGTGGACAGCACCATCTCCCCGGACGGGGCCGTGCGCACCACGCCCCGCCAGCCCGGCGTCCGGGTGGTCAGCGCGGCCACCGCGGCCACGGTCTCGCAGATGCTGGAGTCGGTGACCACCGACTCGGGGACCGCGCCGCTGGCGGCCATCGACGGATACCGGGTGGCGGGCAAGACCGGGACGGCACAGCGGGTGGGCGCTTCCGGCCACTACGACGGCTATGTCGCGTCGTTCGTGGGTTTCGCCCCGGCCGACCAGCCCAGGGTGGTCGTCGAGGTGGTCCTGGACAATCCCCGCGACGGCCACTTCGGTGGGACGGTCGCCGCACCGGTGTTCCAGCGGGTGATGACCTTCGCGCTGACGACGCTGGGCGTGCCTCCGTCCGGCACGAGCCCGCCGAAGCTCGTTCTCGATCTGGACGCGGGTCGTTGACCCGCCGTGCCCGTCGTGACCCGACGCAGGTCCCGGCGGGCCGGCTACTAGTGTCGTTGCCGTGACCTCACCGGTGTTGCGTCCGGTCGCCCCGCCCGCACGGGCGCTCACCGAGCTGACCGTCGGATACGACGGCCTCACGGTGACCGGCGGTGCTGTGGCGGGTGTAGTCGTCCGCGGGATCACCCATGACTCCCGGGCGGTGCGTCCTGGCGACCTCTACGCGGCCCTGCCCGGCGCGCGCGTGCACGGGGCCGCCTTCGTCCGGCAGGCGATCGCGGCCGGGGCTGTGGCCGTGCTGACCGACCGGGCCGGGGCTGACCAGATCATGGCGGCGGCCCGGTCGTCCGGCACGGCTGCTGGGAGCACGGCTGGTAGTGACACGGCTGGCAGCGGCACGGCTGCTGGGAGCACGGCTGGCAGGGACGTAGCCGGTAGCGGCACGGCTGGCAGGGACGTAGCTGGTGGGAGCGCGGCCGGCAGGGACGTAGCCGGTAGCGACATGGCTGGTAGTGACGCGGCTGGTAGTGACGATGGGGACGTGGCTGGCGGTGGCACAGCCGTTGATGCGGACACAGCCGGCGCGGACACGGCAGCCGGCGCGGGCGTGGCCGACGTCCCGGTGCTTGTGGCCGCGGACCCGCGGGCGCTGCTGGGGCCGGTCGCGGCCCGGGTGTACGGCGAACCGTCGACGGCCCTGACGTTGCTCGGGGTCACCGGCACCAACGGCAAGACGACGGTGGCCTACCTGCTGGAGGCGGGGCTGCGGGCCGCCGGGCACACGACCGGGCTGATCGGGACGGTGCAGACGCGGCTGGCCGACACGGTGCTCCCCTCGGTGCGCACCACGCCGGAGGC
Organism: Protofrankia sp. CiP1_Cm_nod3; assembly: GCF_982290655.1. NCBI lineage: Bacteria > Bacillati > Actinomycetota > Actinomycetes > Frankiales > Frankiaceae > Protofrankia > Protofrankia sp. CiP1_Cm_nod3. The sequence goes on along the minus strand of NZ_CEVIVD010000050.1, from coordinate 29,000 downwards.
CACCGACCTGCAGGCGCTGCTCGCGGTCATGGCCGAGCGTGGGGTGACCGCGGCGGCGATGGAGGTCTCCAGCCATGCCGTCGCCCTGCACCGGGTGGGCGGCATCCGGTTCGCCGGGGCGGCGTTCACCAACCTCAGCCAGGACCATCTCGACTTCCACCCGTCGATGGAGGACTATTTCGCCGCCAAGGCCGCCCTGTTCACCCCCGAGCGGACCGGGGTGTCCGTCATCGACATCGACACGCCGTGGGGGCGCCAGCTCGCCGGGGCCGTCCCGGGGGCGATCACCTGCGGGACGGCCGCCGACGCGCACTGGCGTGCCGTCGACGTCGCCGCCGGCCCCAGCGGGACGGTCTTCCGCGCGCTCGGCCCGTACGGCGTGGACGTCCGGGTGGGCATCGCGCTGCCCGGAGCCTTCAACGTCGGCAACGCCCTGGTGGCGCTGGCGCTGCTGGTGGCCACCGGTGTCCCCGCGCCGGTGGCGGCGGCCGGGCTGGCGAGCCTGCCCGGGGTGCCGGGCAGGATGGAACGGGTCGACGCCGGCCAGCCGTTCCTCGGCCTGGTCGACTACGCGCACACACCGGACGCGGTGCAGACGCTGCTGCGTACCGTGCGGCCGCTGGTGCCCGGCCGTGTGATCGTGCTGCTTGGCTGCGGGGGTGACCGTGACCGGCGCAAACGTCCGCTGATGGGCGCCGCCGCGGCCGTCGGCGCCGATATTTCGATCTTCACCAGTGACAACCCCCGGTCGGAGGATCCGGAATTGATCATCGCGCAGATGTGTACCGGCGTGGGGACGCTGCCGCCCAGCGCCCGGGGCCGTGTCATGGTGGAGCCGGACCGGGCCGCGGCGATCCGCCTCGCGGTGGGCCTCGCCCAGCCGGGAGACGCGGTCGTGCTGGCCGGCAAGGGGCACGAGACCGGTCAGGAGCAGGCCGGCGTGGTGACCCCCTTCGACGACCGTGACGTGCTGCGGGCGGAGCTGGCCGGGTGGCGTCCCGTGTCGCGCCGGCATTCGGCGTGAGGGGCGTCCGACGGTGATGACGCTGACCCTGCGCGAGGTCGCGGTGGCCTGCGGCGGCCGGCTGGACGCCGTGGATGATCCTGACGCCGCCGTGACCAGCGTCGTCATCGACTCGCGCCAGGTCACCGCCGGCGCGCTGTTCGTCGCGGTGGCCGGGGAGCGGGTCGACGGCCACGACTTCGCCGCCGCGGCGGTAGGTGCCGGCGCGGCGGCGGTGCTCGCGGCCCGGCCGGTGGGCGTGCCCGCGGTGGTGGTCGCCGATCCGGTCGCCGCGCTGGCCGCGCTCGCCGCGCAGGTGCGTACCCGGTCGTCGGCGACCGTGGTGGCGGTGACCGGTTCGGCGGGCAAGACCACCACCAAGGACCTGCTCGCCGACCTGCTCGGTGAGCTCGGGCCGACCGTCGCCGCCGCCGGCTCGTTCAACAACGAGATCGGCCTGCCGCTGACCGTCACGCGCATCGAGCCGGCCACCAGGTTCGCCGTGCTGGAGATGGGCGCCCGCGGCCTCGGCCACATCGCCGCCCTGTGCGAGCTGGCCCGGCCGCGGATCGGGGTGGTGCTCAACGTCGGTTCGGCGCATCTCGGCCAGTACGCCGACGGGCGGGCCGGTATCGCGCGGGCCAAGGGCGAACTGGCCGAGGCGGCCTCCGAGGCTGTCGTCCTCAACGCCGACGACCCGCTGGTCGCCGGGATGGCCGTCCGCGCCCGCGGCGAGGTGCTCACTTTTGGTGAGGGGGAACGGGCGGACGTGCGGGCGCACGACGTGCGGGTCGGTGACGACGGCCGTGCCCGCTTCGACCTGGTGGCCGCCGGTGAGCGGCACCCGGTCGCGCTCACCCTTGTCGGCGAGCACCAGGTCGGCAGCGCGCTGGCCGCCGCCGCGGTCGCGATCCGTCTGGGCCTGTCGCCCGCGCGGACGGCCGAGGTGCTGTCCCGGGCCCGGGCGCGCAGCCGCTGGCGGATGGAGGTGACGGTGACCGACACCGGCGTCACCGTTGTCAACGACGCCTACAACGCCAACCCCGAGTCCATGCGGGCCGCGTTGAAGACGCTGGTCGACCTCAGCCGGGGCGGCCGGCGGGCCTGGGCGGTCCTCGGCGGCATGGAGGAGCTCGGCGTGAGCGCCGACGACGAGCACGACGCCCTCGGCCGGCTTGTCGTCCGCCTCGGGGTGGAGCAGCTGGTGGCGGTCGGCGCGCGGGCGCGCCGGATACATCTCGGAGCGTCGCTGGAGGGCTCCTGGTCGGGGGAGTCGGTGTGGGTCGCCGACGTCGAGCAGGCGTGCACGCTGCTGCGGGAGCGGCTGGTACCGGGCGATGTGGTACTGGTCAAGGCATCCCGCGCATTCGGGTTGGAGCGGGTCGCGAGCGAGTTGACGTCGGGTGCTGTCTCCCTGGGTGTCACACCACCCCTGGGCGCCGCACCCGGCGAGTGGGGTGCGAACGGGTGAGAGGTGTACTGGTCGCCGCGATGGTGGCCCTTGTGGTGTCGCTGCTGGGGACACCATCGGTGATCCGGCTGTTCCGCCGGCAGGGTTACGGTCAGGAGATCCGTGAGGACGGGCCGTCCAGCCACCTCACCAAGCGGGGCACGCCCACCATGGGCGGGACGGTCATCATCCTCGCGACGCTGGCCGGGTACTTCATCGCGCATATCGTCACGATGAAGGGCTTCACCGCGTCCGGGCTGCTCGTCCTGATGGTCATGACCGGTCTTGGCGTGGTCGGCTTCCTCGACGACTACATCAAGATCCGTAAGCAGCGTAGCCTCGGGCTCACCGCCCGCACCAAGTTCGCCGGGCAGGCCGCGGTGGCGCTGGCGTTCGGGCTGCTGGCCGTCCGTTTCAAGAACGCCGAAGGGCTGCTGCCGGGGTCGACGTTCGTCTCGATCGTCCGGGACACCGACATCTCGATCGGCCTGGTCGGCTTCCCCCTGCTGGCCTGGATCATCATCGCGGCGACGTCGAACGCGGTGAACCTCACCGACGGGCTGGACGGGCTGGCCGCCGGCACCTCGGCGATGGTGTTCGGCGCCTACGTGGTGATCTCCTTCTGGCAGTTCGGCAACCTGTGCGAGCCGGGCGCCGGCGGCCCGGGATGCTACCTGGTCCGGGACCCGCTCGACGTCGCGCTGGTGGCGGCGGCGGCCATGGGCGCCTGTTTCGGTTTCCTGTGGTGGAACGCCAGCCCCGCGAAGATATTCATGGGCGACACCGGCTCCCTGGCTCTCGGTGGCGCGTTCGCGAGCATCGCCATCGTCAGCCGGACGGAGCTGCTGCTGTTCGTCCTCGGCGGGCTGTTCGTCGTCGAGACGCTGTCGGTGATCCTTCAGGTTGCCTTCTTCAAGGCCACCCGGAAGCGTGTCTTCAACATGGCGCCGATCCATCATCACTTCGAGCTGGCAGAGTGGCCCGAGACCACGGTCATCATCCGCTTCTGGATCGTCTCCGGCCTGGCCGTGGCGTTCGGCCTCGGCCTGTTCTACGCGGAGTTCCTCTCCCACGGCGGCTCCTGACAGCTCCCATAGTGGTTCCTGACGGTCATCACAGCGCTCCCTGGTAGCTCCCGCAACGGTCCTGACGGATCCCGCGGTGGTTTCCGGTAGCTCCCGCAGCGGTTTCTGACGGGCTCCGCAGTGTTCCTGGCAGCTCCCGCAGCGGCCTTCTGGCCGTTTCCACGGCGGTTGGGCTTTCCTGGTCGTTTCCACTGCGGTCGCTGATGGACGTTTCGAGACGGCTTCCCGGCGCGCGTTCCGACCGTCGCTCCCAGTACGGCGTCCAAGCTCACATGTCCGGATCCAGCGCTACCGGCACGCGTTCGCCTGCGGTCAGGCTTCCCGGGGGAGCGCGGTGTCCGGCTTCCACCTGTCCGGGCCGGAAGAAGCAGGTGCCCTGGGAAGGCGCGACGGGCTCAGAAAGGCACTGGGCCGAGGTCCAGGATGCCATTTCGTCCGGTTTTGTCTTTTTTAGTCATGTTT
>NZ_CEVIVD010000050.1:18904-24409 GCF_982290655.1 Protofrankia sp. CiP1_Cm_nod3 | reverse complement strand
GTGGACGCCGGGGGTGTGGGTGGAGCGGGATCGTCCCAGGGCTCGGGCACGCTGGGATAGGTCCGCCCGGTCGGGGCGGTCCAGAGCACCGTGTCGGTGTCGCTATCGGTGCGTTGTACCATCCAGCCGCCGTCATGTTTCGCTCTGTGATGCCGTCGGCACAGGGTGAGCAGATTCTCCTCGCTGGTGGGCCCGCCGGTGCTGTGGGGCTGGATGTGGTCGAGGTCGCAGAACCGAGCGGGTTTCCGGCAGCCGGGGAACCGGCAGGTCCGCTGCCGGGTGCGTAGCAGCCGGGCCAGCCCAGGTGCGGGGAACCGGCGGCTGACTTCGACGGGCCGGTCGCCCTGAGCCGGGTCGGTGAGCACTCGTCGCCAGGTGGCATCCGTGGCGAGCTCACGGGCGAGGGCTGCGGGGATCGGCCCGTACCCGGCCAGTTCCCCGGGGACGTCACTGGCCCCGGCGAGCGTCGCCGCGGACACCAGCACCCCGACCTCTACCGACACCTCGGCTCCCCGGTCGCGGCCGAGGAGCAGGTCGACCAGCGCGTCGGCGCGGCGGGCGTCCATGCCGGGAGCCTCCTGCGGATCGGCGACCTGACGGGCCAGCGCGTCCAGGCGCTGGTAGGCGGCCTGGGCGTCGACCGCGGGCAGCAACGCCCACAGCTCGGCCATGCCGTCCTCGGCGGTGCGGAGCTGGACCTGCCGCTCGGTGCGGGCGTGGGCGTGCCGACGTCGGGCGCCATCCGGATCCGTCGCCAGTACGGCGCGGCGCAGGGCTTGGCGGAAGAGGCTGTGGCTGGCTCGCCCACCGCGAGCGAGCACCCGTTGTTCGACAGTGGCGGCTTTCTCGGCGGGGAGCGCGGCGGTGCTCTCCGCGACCGCGCGGACCCGGCCCAGGTCGATGTCACCGGCTTCCAGCGCGGTGAGGGTGGCGGGCAGCCGGTCGACGACGGTGACCGCCAGCTCCAGGCCGGCCGCCGCGGCGGCCGGGGACAACGCCAGCTCGGCGGCGATCTCCTCCGCGGCCCAGCCTGGCCCGGCCCGCTTCGCCTCCCCCGCCAGGGTGGGCCGCAGCGCGGCGAACCGGGCCTGCGCCCGCAGCATCACCGCCTCCAGCCCGGCGATCCGCTTCCGTACAGCCGCCATCAAGGACAGGCAGCCATCCGCATCACAGCCCTCCACCGCTGGCAGGCCGCCGCCCGCGCCGTCGGCCGCCAGCGCTGGTGGACCGCCGCCCGCGCCACCGCGCTCCACCACGGACAGGCCGTCGGCCGCATCACCGCCCCTCGCCGCTGGCGGACCGATAGCCGGGTCGGCGATGGTCGCTACAGAATCGAACATACGTACGAGTCTACTCGATTATCCGGACATTTCCACCACCTGGCGATGGCCGGTCCGCCGCGCCTCTGCGCGTACGCCGTTCGCGTGCACGCACTCCGGATTTTTACGGAAAGTATCAAATTGACTACTAAAAGTCGTCAGGACTTCTGGCCGGCGACGCGTGCCCCGGTTGGGGACGGGACGGTCGGGGCAACCCGCATCGACGAGAAGGACGCCGAGTGATCGTCATCCGGTTGAGGACGGGACGGTCGGGGCGACCGGTTCGCGCGGTCATCCCGCGGTCATCCGGAGAGGCTGGGAGCCAGCTTCTGAACCGCACTGCCACGGCTGCCACGGCTGTCGCCGCGGCGGCACGGCCCGTGCTCTCGGCCCGCGCCGTTGTCATCGTCCCTGGGCCCAGCTGTCATGAGGCTGCCCACGCTCAGGTGGTATTTCCGTTCAGGTGGCGCGGCAGTTGCACATGGCGTGGGCGAAGGCGGCGCCGCGGTCGCGGTAGTCGCGGAAGCGGCCGAAGCTCGCCGCCGCCGGCGAGAGCAGGACGACACCGTCGGGTCTCGCCCAGCGGTAGCCCTCGGCGACGGCGGTGGCGAGATCGGGCGTGTCCACGACGGTGACGTGCGGGCCGGCGCCGGCCTGGGTGACCTGGCGGCGGATGTCCGGGCCGTTGTCCGGCACGGTGAGGACGAACGTGTCCAGGCTGCGGCCGCGCAGGCCGACCGCGAGCGGGCTGTAGTCGATGCCGCGGCTGTAGCCGCCGACGATGAGCGCGACCCGGCGGCTGTCGAAGGCGTCCACGGCCGCCAGCGTCGGCAGGACGTTCGTCGACAGGCTGTCGTCGACGAAGCTGACCCCGTCCACCGAGCCGATCATCTTCAGGCGGCTGTCCAGGCCGGTGAAGTCCGCCGCGGCGGCCCGCAGCGCGTCGTCGTCGTCCGCCTCGGGCACACCGAGCGCACGCAGGCAGGCCCTGGCGATCATTGCGTTGCGCCGGTTGTGCCGGCCGAGCAGTCCCAACGGGCGGGTCCAGTCACCGGCGTCACCGGTGGCATCAACGCCGACGTAGCTGATGGCGCCAGCAGGGCCGACAGCTACGCCGGAGCCAGCGATACCGGCAGCGCCGGCAGCGCCGGCAGTATCAACCGGGCTGGCGGTATCAACCGGGCTGGCGGTATCAACCAGGCTGGTGGGTCCAACCGGTCCAACCGGGCTGGCGGGGCCAACCGGGCGGGCGGGGCCGGCGATGTCGGCGGAGCCGTCGTCGGCGTGCACCCAGTGCACCTTCGGGCCGAGGAGGTGCCGGTGGGCGCGGATCAGGTCGCTGTCGCCGTTGGCGACGGTCAGTTCGGCGCCGGGCTGCGAGCAGGCGGACAGCTTGTCGCGGTAGTACGTCTCGGGGTCGTTGTCGTGCCAGGGCAGATGGTCGGGATGCAGGGAGGTCAGCGCGACCACCGGCGGGGAGCAGGCCAGGTCGGCCGCCTGGTAGCTGGAGATCTCGACGACCCAGAAGTCATAGTCGCCGCCGGCCTGTGGGTCGTGCGGCGGCAGGCCGATGTTGCCCGCGACCAGGCAGCGGTAGCCGAGCCGGGTCAGCAGGTGCCCGGCGATCGCCGAGGTGGTGCTCTTGCCCTTGGTGCCGGTCACGCACAGCACCTTCGAGCGGTCGGCTTCGGCGAGCCACAGGCCCACCCCGCCGACCACCGGGATGCCGCGCCGCTGAAGGGCCCGCACGGTCTCGCCGTAGCGGGAGATCCCCGGCGTCTTGACGACGACGTCACAGCGGGTGAGGGCGTCGAACCCGCCGGCGGCGGTCGTCAGCAGCGGCCTGCCGTCGACGTGGGCCCGGCCGGGGGCGTCGTCGACGAGCACCGGGTCGATCCCCCGGGCGAGGCAGGCCCGCAGGTTGGCCTCGCCCTCGCGTCCCAGGCCGTAGATGCCGACCGCGCGGCCGCGCAGGTCAGACCAGGAGATCGTCGGGCGCATACCGGTCCGGGACGAAGTGGCGGCCATGGGGGACGAGCAGTTTCTCGGACGCGGGCTCCTCGGGCAGGGGGCCGAGCGCGGCCAGCACGGCGGAGCCGGCCCGGTCAGCCCGCGGGGCGGCCAGCGCGGTGGCGGCCCGGCACTCGGTGATGTCACCGACGCATTCCCAGGGCTTGTTGTCCGCGGACAGCCCCAGCAGGGTGCGGAACCGGCCCAGCAGTGTCACGTCGGCCAGCGGCTCGCGGCCGTCGAACACCTGCCGCAGCGCCGGCTCGGCGATGAAGGGAGCGAGAATCAGGTCGATGAAACAGCATTTGTCGCACCGGCCGCACCACCTGTCCAGCCGCTGCGCCGGGTCGATGTGGAAGGCACGGTTGCAGCTGCGGAAATGGTCGAAGTACTGCGGCAGCGCGGCGAACCGGCGGGCGATCCACAGTTCGGTGAACGGGCGCAGCAGCGAGAAGTAGTCCGGGCCGCCGGCCAGCGTTTCCGCCAGCACCGAGCGCAGGGAGTTCTCGAACGCCTCGCTCTTGGAATACTGGTGGTTGACGGACCGGCCGTCGACCTCGATGGTGCCCACCGACGCGGACCACTCGTTGGACATCACCACGGCGTCCCGCCCGTCCAGGACGGCCGCCAGGAGCGCGATCGCCGAGAGGATTCCGGTGACCGGGACGTGCCCGTTGAGAAAACCGAGCTCCGCCGACCGCAGCAGCTGGGGGTCGATGAGCCGTTCCGCCCGCACGACCGGGAAGCCGGTGACGCGGGCGGGCCGTTCGATGGCGTCGAAGCGGTCCCCGGGCCGGTTGACCACGAACAGCGCCGGGTCCTTCGCCAGCGGCCGGAGGAGCTCCGCGGTGACGATGGAGTCCACCCCGCCGCCGAAGGGCACCAGCGGCCGGCTCTCCCGCGGGCTGAACGCCACCGGCGCCGTCCGTTCCAGCCGGGGGCCGACGATCCGCAGGCCGGAGAGGTCGAGGTTGTTGCGGTAGGCGAACTCGCCCAGGCCGTCCAGGTAGAACTCGCGGAGGAAGGCGCGTTCGATGTCCGTCACCGCGGTGTCGCCGAGGTCGACCACCGGCGGGGCGGCGGACTTGTAGTAGGAGACCGCGGCCAGCAGGAATATCAGCCGGGCCGTCTCGGCGGCGGCCGGCTCGTCCCAGGCGCCGCCGCCGGGGAAGGTGATCTCCTCGCGGAAGTCCCGCCCGTCGAGCCGGTAGCGGCACACCAGCCGGTTACGGGACGTGTCGATGTCGTAGCCGACGTAGTGGAAGCTCTCCCCGCGCGGGGGTGACACCGTCATGAGCGGTCCTTTCCGCGCGGCTGGACCGGCTGGTCCTTGCCGCGCAGCCGGGCCACGGCGGCGAACCGGCCGCACGGGCCGCCGGCCCGATGGCTGAAGAACGGTGTGCCCGGACCGCCGGTGCCGATGGCGGTGACGTGCACCTGACCTGCCGGTACACCCGCGGCGACCAGCTGCAGGGTGTTGGCCCGCCACAGGTCGAAGGCCCACCGGCCGGTGCCGTCGGGCCGCGCCACCTCGTCGAGCCGGTCACCGAAGGCGGTGCGGGCCGCGTCGACGACGTCCGCGCCGACCTGGTAGCGGTCGGGCTGGATGGCCGGCCCGACGCAGGCGACGATGTCACGCGGGTCGCTGCCGAGCTGGCGCATGGCCGTCACCGCGGCGGGGGTGGCCCCGCGGACGGTCCCGCCCCAGCCGGCGTGCACGCAGGCCAGGACACCGGCCACCGGGTCGTGCAGGACAAGCGGGACACAGTCGGCCGCCAGGACGGCGAGGACGACACCGGGCACCGCGGTCACGAGCGCGTCGGTCGCCGGTATCGCGTCCGCGGCCGAGCGGGCGCCCCGGCCGCGGTGCTCGTCGGTGACGACGGCCACGTCGCGGCGGTGGACCTGCTCGCAGAACACGAAGTCGTCGAGGTCCGCGTCGAGCGCGGCGGCCACCGTCGCCCGGTTCGCCAGCACAGCCGCGTCGTCGTCCCCGACATGCAGGCCGAGGTTCAGCGAGGCGTAGCGGCCCATGGACACCCCGCCGTCGCGGGTCGTGACGAAGGCGTCCACGGCGTGTCCGCTCAGGGCCGGCCAGCGCAGCACCCGCAGGCCCGAGGCGGTCCACTGGAACCGCCCTCCGACCGCGTTAGCCGGCGTCCTGCCCGTGGACGCC
>NZ_CEVIVD010000050.1:9055-18260 GCF_982290655.1 Protofrankia sp. CiP1_Cm_nod3 | reverse complement strand
CACCGTGTTCGCGATCGTCATGGCCGCGATCACTATGATCGCGATCATCGCGTTCGCGGCCATGGTGGCACGGCCTCGTCCGTCCTGGTGCCCGCCGGCTGGTCAGGATGTCTCCGGCAGCAGGACGTTCGGGTTGAGGATGCCGGCGGGATCGAGGGCCCGCTTGAGACGGCGGAACGCCGCGATCTCGCTGGGTGAGCGGTTCAGCGGCAGCCAGCGGCGTTTCGCCGTGCCGATCCCGTGCTCCGTGCTGATGCTGCCACCGCTGTCGGCGACGAGCCTGAACACGGCGTCCTCGATCCGCCGGTCCTCGGCGTCCCCGGCGGCGTCCTCGCCCCGGCCGCCGCTACCGCCGCCGCTACCGCCGCTGGTGCCGGTGACGTTGACGTGCACGTTGCCTTCGGCGACGTGGCCGAACAGCCAGGTCCTCGCCTCGGGGGCGATCCCCGCGACGGTGGCCGGGACAGCCTCGACGAACGAGGGCAGGACGCCCAGCGGCAGGGTGACGTCCATCTTGACGGGCGTGCCGAAGGTGCTGATCGACTCGGTGTGCCGTTCCCGGTAGGCCCACAGTGCGCGGCAGCCGCGCGCGTCGCCCGCCAGGGACGCGTCCTGGACCCCGGGCAGGCTGGCGACGGCGTCCGCCAGCGTCTCCAGCACGGTGGCCCGCCCGCCCGTCCCGGCACCACCGAGGCCACCGAGGCCACCGAGGCGCCCGGGACCTCCGGCACCGCCGCCGGTGACGCCCCGGCCCGCGATGTTCCTGCCGGGGATGCCGCCGGCGGTGACGCCGCCTCCCGCGTAGACGCCGGTCTCGTCCGCGATCTCGACCAGCAGGTAGGCCGGGTGCTGGCCCCGCAGCGGCCGGGACAGGTGGCAGGCGCGGATCACCAGCTCCAGGCCGGGGGAGAGCATCAGCTCGGCGGCCGCGAGCGCGGGCAGGCCGTTGCGCAGCAGGGATGCCGCGGTCACGGCCTGCTCCACCGAGGCGAAGCCGAGCAGCCCGACCGCCCGCGCCCGGGTGGCCGGTACCAGCCGGACCCGCACCGCCGTGACCACGCCGAGCGTCCCTTCGCTGCCCGCGAGCAGGGACGGCAGGTGGTAGCCGGTGTTGTCCCTGGGCAGGCCGGTGAGGTGGGAGACGATGCTGCCGTCACCCAGGACGGCCTCCACGCCGAGCAGCTGGGCCCTGGTGTCCCCGTGGCGCAGGACGCGCAGGCCGCCGGCGTTCGTCGCGACGGTGCCGCCGACCGTGGCGCTGTCCCGGCTGGCGAGGTCCACGCCGTAGGCGAGGCCGGCGGCGGACGCCGCCCGGTGCAGGCTGCTGACCAGCACCCCCGCACCGGCGGTGGCCTGCGCGGCCGCCGTGTCGACGGACAGGGTGCCGGTGAGCCCGCGCAGGCTCAGCACGATCTCCCCACGGGTGGGGACCCCGCCGCCGACGAGCCCGGTGTTGCCGCCCTGGGGCACCAGCGGGGCCCCGTACCGGGCGCAGGTCTCGACGACCGCGGCCACGCCGGCGGTGTTCGTCGGGCGGACGACGGCGGCCGTCCGCCCGACGAAGCGCCCGGTCCAGTCTCCGACGTAGCCGGCGACGATGTCGGGGTCGGTCAGCACGCGCGTGTCGCCGATCGCATCACGCAGTGTTTCCAGTACGGGGTCTCGGGCCATGGCGCAGGCTCTTCCTCGTGATCTCTTCGTCGTAGCCGGCCCGGCGGCGGGACGGGCCGGTGGGCCGGTGGGCCGGTGGGTCGGTGAGTCGGTGAGTCGGTGAGTCGGTTACGGCAACACGTATCACCGTTGCGATGGTGTGCTGCTTCGCATATCCGGGCGACTCCGCAGGGTTGATTGTTGTTCGGTGTGTCCGGTGGTTCCGTGGGCCGATGCCCGACACGCCCGCGATGGTCGGTGTCGAAAGGGCCTCCGGCGTGGACTATTCGGGGGAAGGCGTGACGGCGTTCCGCGCCGGGGTGCGTTCGTCCCGGTGCTCCGGGGATTCGTCGGGGGCGAGAACGAAAGGACGTGCCGGGGATGGAGCCGGGGATGGTGCCGGGGAGGGTGTCGGGGTGAGTGGCATGACCGGTCTGATGACGAGCCCGCCCCGGCCCGGTGTTTCCCGGCCGGCCGCGGGCGGCGGTGACGGCGACCGGGTGCCGCTGCTGGCCCGGCCGCTGGCGTCCTACTACCTGTTGCTGTTCTCCGCCGGCCTGTTGTTGCTGCTCGGTCTGATCATGGTGCTTTCCGCCTCCAGTGTGCGTGCTTTCGAGGAGCTGGGCTCCCCGTACGCGGTGTTCGCCCGCCAGGCGACCTGGGTGGGTATCGGCCTGCCCCTGCTGGTGCTCGGCAGCCGGCTGCCGGTCCGGGTGTTCCGGCTGCTGGCCTATCCCACGATGGTCGTTTCCCTGCTGTTGCTGCTGGTCGTGCTGACGCCGCTCGGCAAGTCGCTCAACGGCGCCCAGCGGTGGATCGAGCTCGGGCCGTACACGCTGCAGCCCAGCGAGATCGCGAAACTCGCCCTCGTCCTGTGGGGCGCCGATCTGCTGGTACGCAAACGCAAGCTGCTGGGGGAGTGGAAGCACCTGCTGGTGCCGCTCGTCCCCGGCGCGCTGCTGATCTCTGTTCTGATCATGCTTGAGCCGGACATGGGCACGACGATCGTGGTGCTCACGGTCCTGCTCACCCTGCTGTGGGTGGTCGGGACGCCACTGCGGGTGTTCGCCGCGCTCAGTGGGGCGATCCTGGCGGTCGGGACCATCCTGGCCGTCCGGGAGCCGTACCGGCTGGAACGGCTGATGTCCTACCGCGACCCCTTCGCGGACGCCCACGACACCGGCTTCCAGGCCGTGCAGGGCCTGTACGCGCTGGCCTCCGGAGGCTGGTGGGGGGAGGGCCTCGGAGCCTCCCGGGAGAAGTGGCCGGGGCTGCTGCCCAACGCCCACACCGACTTCATCCTCGCCATCATCGGGGAGGAGCTGGGCCTGCTCGGCACGCTGGTCGTCGTCATGCTCTTCGCCGTGCTCGGGTTCGCCGGCATCCGGGTCGCCCACCGCAGCACCGACCCGTTCATCCAGCTCGCCGCCGCGGCGGCCACCGGCTGGATCATCGGCCAGGCGGTGGTCAACATGGGGGCGGTGGTGGGGCTGCTGCCGATCACCGGCATCCCGCTGCCGCTGGTGTCCTTCGGCGGCTCCGCGCTGGTCCCGACGATGCTCACGGTGGGCATGCTGCTGTCGTTCGCCCGCCACGAGCCGGCGGCCGCCGCGGCGATCAGCTCCCGGGCGGCGGCCCGCCGCGACGCCCGGGACCGCGCCGGCGCCGACCACTGGTGGCAGCGCCTCCACGTCCAGCCGGGGCCCGGCCAGCAGACGCACGGCGGCTACCGCGCGGACGTCCGGTATGAGGACGATCCGCGGGCCTCCGTCCGCTGGTGATCCGTCGGTCTGCCTTTGCGTGCCGGTCCACCCGCGACGGGCGGTGACGAAGCCGGAACCGTCCACGGATGGTGACCGGGTGGCCGTTGCCCGGCCGGGCGTGACACAGGCCGGAAGCCTTGACGCACGGACGGTCAGTGGGAAAAGTGGTTCACATGTCGGTCGGAACGCGCCTGGTCCGGCGTCGCTGTGTCGACTTCGCGCGCAGCGACAGCTGTCTGTGTCGATAGGTCCCGGCACATTCGTTCTTCCGATCTTCTTTCGTGACTGAGACGCTGGCCGCGATCGGCTGGTGACGGACCGTTTGCCCGCAGGCTTTCCTCCGGCCGTGAGGGTGGACGCCGTTCCCGCGGACGCCGCTGGCGGCGGTCACTGTCCCCGTTGACCGTCCGGAACCGGATCTTCTCTATCGCTCTATCGCCGTGAGAAGGGACAGCCCGGCCAAGGGCTGAAGGACGGTCATCAAAGGCGGTGTGCTGACTGTGTCGCGCCGCCGGCGGCCCGGCGGGAAAAGCGAGAAGGGGAAAAGGATGGTGGAGCACCGGTGATGACCCCGTGACGTCCCAGCACGTGGAGTCGTTAGGCACCGCGCCGTTGGGTACCGCGCCGTTGGACGCGGCGCCGTTGGATGTGGTGCCGTGGGACCTGCACGCCGACGTGGTCGTCGTCGGTGGCGGGCTGGCCGGCACGTGGGCTGCCCTGGCCGCCGCCCGTCAGGGTGGCACGGTCGTCCTGGCGGAGAAGGGCTACTGCGGTACGAGTGGTGTGACGGCGACCGCCGGGGTCGGCCACTGGTGGGTGCCGCCGCGGGAACAGGACCGCGCCGAGGCGTTACGGGAACGCCAGGCCAGGGCTTTCGGGCTGGGCGAGGAAAGCTGGATGCGCCGCGTTCTCGCCCAGACCTGGGAGCTGCTGCCCACCATCGGTGAGACGTTCCGCTTTCCCACCGACGACGACGGGGCCACCCAGTACCGGACGGTGCGCGGCCCGGAGTATCTGCGGGCCATGCGGCGGCTGGTCAGGCGCGCGGGCGTGCGCATCCTCGACCACAGCCCCGTGCTCGAGCTGCTCGTCCACGCCGATGGCTCGGTGGCGGGCGTCCACGGGGTGCGCCGGCAGCCCGGCGAGGGCCGTCAGCCCGGGGCGGACTATCGGGTCGCCGCCGGCGCGGTCGTGCTGGCGACCGGCGGCTGCGGTTTCGCCTCCCGGCTGCTCGGCTCGCAGAACAACACCGGGGACGGATATCTGATGGCGGTCGAGGCGGGGGCGGAGCTCTCCGGTATGGAGTTCTCCAACTATTACACGCTGTCGCCGGCGTGGTCGACGATGACCCGGTCGATGTCCTATCTGTTCGGTACCTATTTTGACGCCGACGGCCAGGAAATCCCCCTGGGCGGGCCGTTGCACACCGAAACCCTGGCCCGGGCGATGCTGGCCGGCCCGGTGTACACCCGGCTCGACCGCACCCCGCAACACATCCAGCGGCAGATGCCGAGGGTGCAGCCCAATTTCATGCTTCCCTTCGACCGGAAGGGGATCAACCCGTACACCGACCTGTTCGAGGTCACCCTGCGTTGCGAGGGGACGATCCGCGGTACCGGTGGCCTGCGGATCGTCGACGACGACTGCGCGACCACGGTGCCGGGGCTGTTCGCCGCCGGTGACGCGGCCACCCGGGAGCTGGTGGCGGGCGCCACCTCCGGGGGCGGCGCCCAGAACTCCGCGTGGGCGTTGTCGTCGGGCACCTGGGCGGGCCGGGCGGCCGTCGCCCACGCGCGCCGGGCGGCCGGCCGTGGCGTGGGCGGGCCGGTCACGGCGGCCGGCCGCGCGGGGCTGCGGCCCGGGCGCTCGGCCCGGCCGGTGGACACCCGGGCGGTGGTCGCCGCCGTCCGGGCCGAGACGCACCCCTACGACAGGAACCTGTTCCGCCACGCCGACCGGCTGCGCGCGTCCCTGTCCGAGCTGGACGCCGCCTGGGACGAGGTGAGCGGGCACCTGCGGGCGACCGGCGTGGACGCCGTGCGGGCCCGGGAGGCCGCCGCGCTGGTGGCCTCGGCCCGGTGGTCCTACACCGCGGCGCTCGCCCGCGAGGAGAGCCGGGGCATGCATCAGCGTGAGGACGCCCCTGCGACCGACGACAGGTTCGCCCACCGGATTCTCGTGGGCGGGCTGGACCGGGTCTGGACCACACCGGAGCGCGGATCCGGAGCAACCGATCCCGCTGCCATCCCCGAAGGGATCGCCTTGTGATCGAGATTCTGCTCGCCGACCGGTGCACCAGGTGCAACATCTGTGTCCGGGTCTGCCCGACCAACGTCTTCGACGCCGTCCCCGGCGAGGTGCCGGCGATCGCGCGTCAGGAGGACTGCCAGACCTGCTTCATGTGCGAGATCTACTGCCCGGTGGACGCCCTGTTCGTCGACCCGGACTGTGACAGCCCGGCCGAGGTCTCCGCGGCCGAGGTCGCCGCGACCGACTGGCCCGGCCAGTACCGCCGCGACTCCGGCTGGGGCCGGTGGCGCCACGTCCACCGCAACGAGAGCTGGCGGATGGGGCC
This sequence comes from Protofrankia sp. CiP1_Cm_nod3, assembly GCF_982290655.1. Lineage (NCBI taxonomy): Bacteria > Bacillati > Actinomycetota > Actinomycetes > Frankiales > Frankiaceae > Protofrankia > Protofrankia sp. CiP1_Cm_nod3. The sequence continues at coordinate 12,272 of NZ_CEVIVD010000050.1, read as the reverse complement.
GATCTTCGCCGAGGCGTTCGAGATCCTGGGCATCCCCCGCCCGCCGTCCTTCCCGGCGGGTTCGGAGCGGCCCCTGCCAGCGCCGGCGGCCGGTCGGCCCTGGCCAGGTCATGGTGACCGCGGGCGGGCTGCAGGGGCGTGACGTGATTGCCCGCGTCCTGCTCGACCAGGGTGATCTCGTCGCCGCGCGCGGACGGGGTCACGCTCGCGCGCTCCGACCGGCCGGGCAGGTGGGACGCCCGGGCAGTGCGCGGTGCCGACAGCCGGCGAGAATGCGGCCGGGCCGGGCCGGGCCGGGACGCACGGGCAGGGCCACGGTCACGCGCCCGTCGGCCGGAACGGCCGGTCGGGGCGGGCCCTCGGGGAGTGTTCCGCGGGTCGCCGGGGCTTCGGCGCGGGTCAGGGATCTGATGCCTGGTCCGGGTTCGTCGTGTCGCGCTTCTCGGCCCGGTGAACCGCTCCGGGGCCCTCGAAGCTCTCGCTTTCTGACGTCAGCCCGGCAGGCACAACACCTCGCTGAGCCGGTCAGCTCGGTACAGACTCCCGCCGAACAATGCTGTCGACCTGGATGAAAGCCGCCAGCGCAATATCCAGCGGAGCGGTGTTTCGATCGAGCCAGGCGCGCATCTCGGACGCATCTGACATTGTCAGGTCGCTCCGAACGGCGAGCGAATATATGCCGAGCGGTGAGCCCGAGCCCATCACCGATCGCGAAACACGCCCCCCAGTCGTCCTCGATCGGAACCCCGGCCACGAAAGGGAGCGCCTCGGCTGCCATCACATGTCCGCGGCTAGCCGCCCACGGATCTCCGCGGCTTCCTCTGGGCGGCCCAGGCCGTCGAGGAGATCGGCCAGAAGATGGCAGCCAGATACGAAACGAGAACCGAAGGCCTCGGGAAGCCGATCGGTCAGAATACCCAAGATTTCCACCGCTTCAACGGCTGCCGCGACCGCGTCTTCTCCCCTCACCCCACGAAGAACCGACGCCATTACGGCCAGCGACGTGGCGAGGTTGGGGAGGTAGGCGTCGGGGGCGTTTTCCGCCAGCCGCCGGCGGATATTGGTGGCTTCTGTGGCGGGTGCGAGTGCTTCTGCCCGCCGCCCTACCTCCGACAGCCGGATCGCCAGATTGTTCTGGAGCCGGGCGAGTTCAGCCGCATCCTCGTAGGTGATCGGCTCGGCCGGGTGTTCAGGGCGGACGGTGGCGATGTGACGGTCAAGGACATGCGTGGTGAGCTGCACGGCGAAGGCGAGCAGCGACGTGGTGGCGTGGGGTAAAGCCGCCTCGACCGGGGTGAGGTCAACCTGGGATGGGACACGGGCAAGGACAGGGCTCTCCGACAGCCCGCCGGAGCTGGGGCCGCCGTCGAGAAGGCGGGCCAGGAGGGCGTGGCGTTGAGCGGCGCGGCTCACGACGGTGAGCATCCGCCGTACCTGATCATCCGTGGGCGGGCTCCCCACCGGCTGTTGGAGGAGCCGGTACGGCAGCGTTGTGGTCAGCGGGTCGCAGTCGTCGTCCACCGCACGGCGGATGACCCGGGCGACGAGTTCCTCGCCGAGCAGATCGGGCTGCAGCGGCGGCAGCCAGCCGTCGCTGTCCTCGGCGCTCGGGTACAGGTCGTGCAGCCAGCGGGCGATCTGCCTGGCCCGGGGGCCGTCCTCGGGGAGGCCGAGGGCGGCGCGCACCAGGGGGACGGCTTCCTTCAGGTTCGCCGCCCCGGCCAGCGTCGCGGCGGCGACCGCGGTTTCGACGTTGCCAGGCCCGGCGAGCCCATGGGCGAGGCTGCCGAACGCCTCCTCTGTCGGCCGGTAGAGCGTCTGCGTCCCGATCTTCTGATAGAGCCAGTGGTGGTCGCGTTCGATGTCGAGGATCCGGCCGAGAAGGTCCGCACCGCGTATCACCGCCGGTGACGACCCTCGACGGTCCTCGCCCGGCCGGGAGATGGGCAGCAGCGCACAGGCCGCGGCGATGTGCAGCATCAGGGCCGAGCCGAACTCCTCCCGGTTCAGGGATGGAACGGGAGGGTCCGCGACGAACGGCAGATCATGGTTCTCGGCGAAGAGCCGCACCGGCTCCCGCAGCGCCGCCACCACGGCGCGGAAGGCGCGTTCCCGTCCTTCGACAGTCGGTTCCAGCGCGGTGAGGGCCAGCTCCGGGTCACGCACCTCCGTCCCGGCCTCCTCCAGCATGCTGCGGACACCGGTCGAGGGCTGCGTCCACCAGTCACCGGTGGCGCGGGCCAGCAGCAGCAGCCGCCACCACGCCCGGGTGGCGGCCAGCTTTTCGACCAGCGGATGCAGACTGGCCGCCCCGTGTTCGGCGGCGTAGTCCACCACCACGAGCACGCTGTGCTCCAGGTGCGCGGCCACCGTCAACGCCGTACCGAGCCGGTCGAGATCACCCGGGCCCCGGAACAGCGCGGCCAGCCACCCGCCCGCACCGGCACGATCGGCCAGCAGCCACCGGGCCAGCCGGGTCTTGCCCTGACCGGCCGGGCCGACGATCAGCCATGCCGACCGCTGTGCGGGCGACCCACACCACGCATGAAGCTGATCGCGTTCTTTCTCCCGGCCCCGGAAGCCGGTGATCGCGGCGTCGGCCCGCAACAGCTCCACCAGCGACCGGGCCGGACCGGACCGCGGCGGATCTCCCCCCGCTGCCAGGGCCCGCTGCGCGCGGCGGGCCACCGCGTCCGCCACCGCTGTGAACCGTCCGGCCAGGTCGGCAACCCGGCTGGCATAGACCGTCCCGCCTTGGGCCTGCCACCGCTCTTCCCCTCGGGGAAAGCCATGGACCACACCAACGGCAACCTCCTCGGCGGCCGCGTCCGGCCCGGCCTTCCGCAGGACGGGGCCGCCGCTGAGCCCGCCCGGGCCCTCCGCGGACACCGCCGCCGCCTGATCGAAGAACAGCTCCAGCGACCAGGCCCCGGCCAGCCGGGCCCGCACGTCACTGATCTCACCGGAGAAAGCCCGGCCGTGAGGATTCCCCGTGCTGGCCGGGAACCCCTCAGCCCGCACCCCCTCCCGCGCGGACACCTCGATGCCCAACGGCACCGCCACCCGCTCGAGGCAGGCAGCCAGCCGCTCCGCCCCCACCGCCGGCCGGGGCTCCCGCCGCGGATCCACCACCAGCACGGCCGCGTCCAGCCCGCTCTCGTCAAGCTCGGCCACCCGCAGCGGTACCAGCAGGTAGCCCCCGCCGCCGGTGTCGGGG
>NZ_CEVIVD010000050.1:0-8920 GCF_982290655.1 Protofrankia sp. CiP1_Cm_nod3 | reverse complement strand
CCGCATCACCGGGCTCCCGCTCGTGGAGCAGCCGCAGCCACAACGAGGCGTCGGCCTCGTCCACACCACGCACGCAGTGCGCGGCGGTCAGCACATGACTGCTGTCGATCACGAAGCCGGTGCGGAACACCTCGCTCTCGTCCCCGACGGGCTCCCCGTCGACCAGCAGCCGGCCCACACCCGGTAGCACGGTGCCCGCCTCGCTAGGCGGTGGCGGAAGCGCCGGCGGCGGAGTCGCCGGAGCGCCGCGTCAGTGACACCGTCACCTGCACCGCCGCCTCACCCTCGAGACTCAGCACCGCCTCGATCGCCTGGCCCGAACCGGCCGTCAACGTCACCCCGAAAGACACCTCGACCGCGTCGACCCCAAGCTGGCCCGGCGCCGCCTCCACCAGCCCCTGGCCGTCCAGGCCACGGGCCACATCCCCGGCCACCACACCGATCTGGCTGCTCAACGCCCGCACCGCGGCGCGCACGGCCTGCTCGCCACGCTGCACAACCGCGGCCCGCCGGTCACGGCGATGCTGCCCGGCCCGGCCGGCCGTCTCTTCCAGCCAGGACTCCCCGCCCTGCCCGGCATCCCGCCGCGCGTCCCCCGTCAGCTCCGGACCGCGTAGCGCAACAGCCACGTCGTAAGCCCAGTCGTCGTCACGCTCATCGCCGCCCATGCGCCCCCCAATCGACGATCTCCTACCGGGATCATCCGGCACACAAAGGAGAATCCCTGGCGGATCGCCAGCATCCCATGACCGATATGGGCAGCCGGCGACACCCCGGACACGGCCCGCGGCAGGGTGGGCATCACCGGCGGGGCCTGCCCCGGGAGAGGGTGTAACGGACAGTTACGTTCAAGCGTTTCCGTGGGTCGCAGCCGTGGGTCGCAGCCTTGGGTCACAGCATTTCCAGGCTTTCCAGGCCGCGATGACTGGCCGGATCAATCCAGCTCCCGCGGGCTGCTCGGGGACGGCTGTCGCGCGTTCATGCCTGCCGCCGGACCCGCTCGGGATCGGCGCTGGCGGAGAAACGCGACACGACGAACCCGAAGCAGTGCCGCGCCGGATCCTCGGCCCGCACCGGAGCCCGGACGGCCCGCTGAGCATCCGTCGGTAGCCCGTCGGTAGCCCTCAGCAACCCGCCAGGGTCCTTCAGCAGCCCCTCAGTAGCCCGCGGTGGGGTCGACGAGGCCGATCAGGGGCTGGCCGGAGCGGTAGCGCAGCAGGTTCTCGTGGAACCGCCGGGCGATGGCCTGTTCCAGGCTGGGGGCCCAGCCCGAGATGTGCGGGCTGATCCGGACCTGGGGGTGGGTGAACAGCCAGTGGTCGGCCGGCAGGGGCTCCGGGTCGGTCACGTCGAGGCTGGCCAGGCGGACCCGGCCGTCGTCGAGGGCGGGCCGCAGCGCCTCCTGGTCGATGAGGGTGCCCCGGGCGATGTTCAGCAGGTGCACGCCGGGCCTCACCTGGCGCAACGCGGTCTCGTCGATGAGGTGGTGGGTGTCGGGGGTGGCGGCGGCGCTGAGCAGGACGGCGTCGCTCACCGCCAGCAGACCGGCGAGATCGGGCAGCAGCCGGACGCCGTCCACGGGGCTCGGCCGGTCCCGCCGCCGCAGCGCCACCACGTCGACCTCGAGCGCGAGTGCGCGGCGGGCCACCGCCTGCCCGATCTCCCCGAACCCGACGATCCCCAGCGTCGAACCGGCGAGCAGTGCGCCCGGCGTCGGCCGGGGGAAGGCGGTGACCGGCGCGGTGACCCAGGAGTTCTGCCTGGCCCCGGTGAGCAGCGCGGTCACCACCCACTCGCTGATCTGGGTGGCGTGCAGGCCGCGGGAGCAGGTCACCACGGGTGCCGACAGCAGCCAGGACGGGTAGCTGTCGACCCCGGCGGAGACGGTGTGCACCCACTCGACGTCGCCGAACCAGGCCGGCGGCCGCTCGACGCGCAGGCCCGGCCCGGTCAGCAGGACCCGCGGCCGGCGCTCCGGGCCCTCCGCCGCGGAAACATCGACGATCTCGATGTCGGGCTCGCCGACGAGCAGGCCGTCGAGGGCCTGCCGGATGGGGGCGCCCCACGGCGAGGGCAGCTGGACCCCGATCAGCAGGCCCCGCGGCACGGTGGTCTGCGCCGGTATCCCGGGCGCCTCGGCCGTCCCCGTACCCGCCCCTGCCCCCGTCCCCGTCTCCGTGGCTGCCTCCGCCACCTCGGCCTGGTGCGGGGCCGGTGCGCTCACGCTCGTCATGGGTTCCCTTCCGGTCGGGGCGGCCGGCGCGCGGCCGCGGGCACGGCGGGCATCCGGTTACGGGGGACATTTAGTTGCAGTGCACCATCGTCGCGGACGCGGCGTCCATGCCCGACCAGGCAGGTAGACAAAGTTGAAATACGGCGTTGACATGCCCTTTCCCGCCGCTTCCCGGTGGTGCTCCCCGTGGCGCCACCGGGACGGGCAGTGCCGCTGACGGTACCCGGGGAGCGGCCCGCGGCCAGGATGTGCCATCGTCGTGGACGATGCTGAGGAGTGTGGTGCTCGCCGGCGGTGGCACGGCGGGTCATGTCGAACCGGCGCTGGCCGTCGCGGACGCCCTGCGCGCCGCTGACCCGCGGCTGCGCCTGACCCTGCTGGGCACGGAGTCCGGGCTGGAGGCCCGGCTGGTGCCGGCCCGTGGCTACGAGCTCGCGACGGTGCCGAAGGTGCCGCTGCCGCGCAAGCCCACGCCGTCCCTGCTCACCGTGCCCGGGCGGCTGGCCGGGGCGGTCAGCCAGGCGTCGGCGGCGCTCGCCCGGGTGCGTGCGGACGTGGTCGTGGGCTTCGGCGGGTACGTGTCCGTCCCCGCCTACCTGGCCGCGCGCCGGGCGGGCATCCCGATCGTCGTGCACGAGGCGAACCCGCTGCCGGGGGTGGCCAACCGGATCGGGGCCCGGTTCACCCCTTATGTCGCGGTGTCCTACCCGAACACGCCGCTGCGCGGCGGGCGGCTGACCGGTATCCCGCTGCGCCCGGAGATCCTGCGCCTGGACCGTTCCCCGGCGGCGGTCCGGGCCGCGCGGGCCGGCTACGGCCTCGACCCGGACCGGCCGACGCTGCTGGTCTTCGGCGGCTCCCAAGGGGCCCGCCGGCTCAACGACGTGATCAGCTCGGTAGCCAGGGAGATCACGGCAGGCGGGGTGCAGGTCCTGCACGCGGCCGGGCCGAAGAACGCCGACACGGTGCTCGCGGCGCTGCCGGCGAAGCTGCCCGCGCCCTACGTCGTCCGGCCGTACCTGGAGCACATGGCGTCGGCCTACGCGGCCGCGGACATGGCGCTGTGCCGCTCCGGCGCGATGACCTGCGCGGAGCTGGCCGCGGTGGGCCTGCCCGCCGGCTACGTCCCGCTCCCGCACGGCAACGGTGAGCAGCGGCGTAACGCCCTGCCGACGGTGGAGGCCGGCGGCGGTCTCATAGTGGACGACGCCGACCTGTCCGCGCAGTGGGTCCGCGCGGAGCTGCTGCCCGTGCTGACCTCCGCCGAGCGGCTGGCGAAGATGTCGGCCGCCTGCGCCGGGTCCGGGCATCCCGACGCCGCGGACGCGATCGTCGCGATGATCCGGGAGGCCGCGGCGTCCCGCCGGCGGCAGCCGGCGCGCCACGCGGCCCGTTAGACACCCGCAGACACCCGCAGACACCCGCCGTGTCCGCGCGGCCTGTGGAAGGGCTCGCCGCGCCACGCGCGGCCCGCAAAGGTCTGGTCTCGGACGGCGGATGGGGCAAGATGTCACTGTGACAGCTCCGGCCCTACCGGACGAGTTCGACCGCGTCCATCTTGTCGGGATCGGCGGCGCCGGCATGAGCGGGCTGGCGCGGCTGCTGATGCGGCGCGGCGCGGCGGTGTCCGGCAGCGACGCCAGGGACACCCGCCGGCTGGCCGCGCTGCGGGCACTCGGCGCCGTGGTAACCGTCGGTCATAATCCAGATCATGTCGGCGATGCCCGTACCCTGATCGTTTCCCAGGCGATCCCGGACGGGAACCCCGAGGTCGAGGCGGCCCGCCGGCGCGGCCTGCGCGTCGTCTCCCGGTCCGCCGCGCTCGCGGCGCTGATGCGCGGGACGCGCGGGCTGGCCGTCGCCGGCACCCACGGGAAGACGACGACCACCCTGATGGTCACCGTCGCGCTGCAGGCCTGCGGTGCCGACCCGTCGTTCGTCATCGGCAGCGACATCAACGAGGCCGGCTCCAACGCGCACGCCGGCACCGGCGAGATCTTCGTCGCCGAGGCGGACGAGAGCGACGGCGGCTTCCTGCTGCTGGCCCCCTCCGGCGCGGTCGTCACCAACGTCGAGGCCGACCATCTCGACTACTATCAGCGGCCCGAGGACGTCGAGGCCGCCTTCGCCCGGTTCGTCGACGGGGTCGACCCGAACGGCTTCGTGGTGGCCTGCGCGGACGACCCGGGTGCCGCCCGGCTGGTCGCGGCCCTGCGGGAGCGGGAGCGCGACGGCGGGAAGGTCCCGCGGGTCACCACCTACGGCGAGTCGGTGGACGCCCACGTCCGGGTGGAGCTGCCGATGGTCTCCGCCGCCGGCTCGACCTGCGAGGTCGTCGTCCGCGGCCGGCGCCTGGGCGAGCTGAGCCTGCGGGTGCCCGGCCGGCACAACCTGCGCAACGCCGCCGGGGCGCTCGCCGCCGGGCTGGAGCTCGGTCTGCCCGCCGCCGGCCTGCTGGAGGGGCTGGCCGGGTTCGCCGGGGCCCGCCGCCGTTTCGAGAGCAAGGGCAGCGCGGGCGGCGTCCGGGTGATCGACGACTACGCCAACCACCCGACCAAGGTCGTCTCCGTGCTGCGGACCGCGCGTGACGTCGCCGACGGCGGCAGCGTGGTGGTGGCCTTCCAGCCGCATCTCTACAGCCGGACGGCGGCCTTCGCCGCCGAGTTCGGCGCCGCTCTCGGCCTCGCCGACGCGGTTGTGGTCATGGACGTCTTCGGCGCGGGGGAGCAGCAGATCCCCGGGGTCAGCGGCGCGACCGTCGCCGCGCGGGTGCCGCTGCCGGCCGGCCGGGCCGTCTACGAGCCGTCCTGGTCGGCCGTGGCGGACCGGGTCGCGGCGTTCACCCGTCCGGGTGACCTGGTGCTGACGGTAGGTGCCGGCGACGTGACGCTTCTCGGCGGCGAGCTGCTGCGCGTGCTGGCCGAACGGGCCTCTCACGCCCGCTGACTTCTGACGCTGCTGACTTCTGACGCTGCTGACTTCTGACGCCGCTGACTTCTGACGCCGCTGGCCCCTGACGCTGCTGGCCTCTGACGCCGCTTGTACAGGTGCGACGGCGGGTCCACGCGTGCCCCCATGCCCGCCGGCCCCGACCATCCCGCCCGGCCCGGCCGTTCGGCCTGGCCGCCTGATCGGTCGACCTGGCCACCCGACTATCCGGCCTGGTCAGCTTGGCCTGGTCAGCGGGGCCGGCCGCGTGGCGGCCCGGTCGCGGCGTGGTGTTCACTGCCTGTCGTGACCGGTGAGAGCTCTCAGCACGTCCACTTCCTGGGGATCGCGGGATCGGGCCTGTCCGCGCTCGCCCACGTCCATCTCGCCCGCGGCGGGACGGTCAGCGGCAGCGACGCGCAGGACGCCCCTCGCCTGGACGCGCTGCGTGCCGCCGGCGCCCGGATACGGGTGGGCGCCGTCACCGACCCGGCCGCGCTGGACGCGGAGCTCGACGGGGTGGACGTCGTGGTCGCGTCCAGCGCGTTTCCCGACGATCATCCTGAGCTGCTGGCCGCCCACCGGCGCGGCCTGCCGGTCCGCCGGCGCAGCCAGTGGCTGCCCGAGCTGACCGCCGGCTACGATCTTGTCGCGGTGGCGGGCTCGCACGGCAAGAGCACCACGTCGGCGATGCTCGCTCTGGTGCTGCGCGCCGCGGGGGTGGACCCGACCGCGGTGATCGGCGCCGAGGTGGCGCAGCTCGGCGGCAACGCGCTGGTCGGTGCCGGGCGGGTGTTCGTCCTGGAGGCCGACGAGTACGGCGGCGCGTTCGCCGGCCTCGACCCGGCGCTCGCCGTCATCACCAACGTCGAGTGGGAGCATCCCGACCTCTTCCCCGACGAGGCGTCCGTGCGGCGCGCCTTCACCGCGTTCGCGGCCCGGGTCCGTCCCGGCGGGACGCTCGTGGTGTGCGGGGACGACCCCGGCGTACAGGCGGTGCTCGCGGCGCTGCCGGCCGCCGCCCGCCCCGGCACCGGCGCCATCCCCGTCGGCGGTGACGGGTACCGGCCGCATCCGCCGGCCGGCGCCAGCCTCATCCCCGCCGCCGGCCTGGAAGGCGCAGCAGGCCAGGGGCGCGCGGCCGGGGAGGGACGGGTGAGGATCGTCGACTACGGGCTGCAACCGGGCCGGGCATGGCAGGCGGTGGACCTGCGCGTCACTCCCGACGGGGGCCAGCGGGCGACCGTGCGCCACGACGGTGACGACGTCGGGACGCTCACGCTCGCGCTGCCCGGCGCCCACACCGTCCGCAACGCGCTGGCGGCGCTCGCGGCCGCCACCGAGCTGGGCGTCGAGGTGGCGAGCGCGCTGGCGACGCTGGCGGCCTTCACCGGTGCCGACCGTCGGTTCACGCTGGTCGGCACGGCCCCGGCGACGGACCGCCGGGGCCCGCTGGAGGTGATCGACGACTACGCCCATCATCCGACCGAGATCCGCGCCACGCTGGCCGCCGCCCGCCAGCGGGCCGGTACACGCGAGGTGTGGGTGGCCATGCAGCCGCACACCTTCAGCCGGCTGGCGGCCCTGCTGGACGACTTCGCCGACGCGTTCGCCGACGCCGACCGGGTGTACGTCACCGACATCTACGCCGCCCGCGAGCACGACACCCTCGGCCTGCACGCCGGCGACCTGGTCAAAAAGATCTCCGTACCCCAGGCCACGTACTACGTGCCCTGGGACGAGCTGACCGACCGGCTCGCCACCGACCTCTCGACGGGCCGACGGAGCGCCCCGGCCGGCGTCCTGCTGCTGACCCTCGGCGCTGGAACGATCACCGAAACCGGTCCGCACCTCCTCGCCGCACTGCAGGCGGCGAATCTGTGACTGCGGGTAGCCGTCTACTCGTCGGCCCCAGGCGCAAAACCATGGTCGCGTAGCCGCTGGCTGCTGAACCGTTCCCAACGGTGACTGTCCTGCTCCGCGACTCGGCCGCCGTATCTCGCCGGACCGTCCTGCCGCGGCCGGGTAACGGCAAACCCCGGCGGTTCCGTCCGTGTTTCTTCCCACCTGCCTGGTAAGGGCGGAATGCCGGCAGCTGATCAGCTTGCTCTGAGCTGTTCGCTGCTGACCTTGTAGGTGTGGTCGCCGAAGTCGGCCAGCAGCCTCAGTTCGCCACCGAGGGCCTCGACACAGCGGCTCACGACATCGACGGTGAACGCTTCTCCGCGTTCGATCTGGCTGACGCGCCCTTTGGTCACGCCCATGATCTCAGCGATGTCGCTCTGGGTGAGGCCGCGTTGCCTGCGGATCTCGGCCAGCTGGTAGCCGTCCACGCGGGCCATCAGCGTCCTGCGTCGCCGTTCGGCCTCGTCAGGACCGCCGACACGCTCGACATAAGCCTCTCGATCCCACTTGCTGTAGCCGCTCATCATCGCTCCCTCGCCCGTTCCTTCAGGTACATCTCGTACTACTTGCGGTCGGCGGCGATGACTGCCCGGAGATCCGCCAGCTCTTCCTCTGCCTCGACGAGACGGCGAAGCTCGTCGACCGACAGGATCGCGGCGGTCGGGGTGCCGTTACGGGTGAGGTAGACGATGTTGCCCTCGTGGACGCGGTTGACCAGCTCGCCGAGGCGGGAACGCGCTTCGGCGAGCCCGATCTCGACGTCCGTCGCATGGAGATCGGTGGTGCGGGCAGGCAGGGTCATGGCCAAAGTGTACAGTTTGATCTATGTTCCGGATGTGGTCTCCCGGCTGCCGGATTCAGACCGTCAGGTCCTCCTCGGCGGAGGGCTGCGGCGGCGCGGGCTGGGGGCGCAGGGTCAGGAAGTCCGAGACGCCGATGGCGCCGAGCACGGGCCGCAGCGGGGCGGGCACCTGGCTGCGGCTGTCGTCGTGGACGATGTGTGGCGAGCCGAGTTCCTCCCGGTGGTTACGGTGCTCCAGCACGCAGCCTCCGGCGGCCAGCACGTTGCGCACCCAGTCCGAGTCGCTGCCGTAGGTCAGCGCGACGACGTAGCCGCCGTCGGAGCCGAACACGTTGACCGGGGTCCGGTACTCGCGGCCCGACTGGCGTCCCCTGTGCACGATGACGCCGAAACCGGGCAGCCGGGTCGCGGCAGGGCCGGCGACCCGGTTGGTGGCCCGGCGGTTGGTCTCGGCGATCCATCTGGGCAACGGCATGTGACTACCTCCTTGAGGAGTGGCTGTCGCACCACGTACGTCAACCGTCATACCCAGCCGAGCAGGGGCCCGACCTCGACTCGGGAGGTCAGCCGTCGCGGCGGCCGGGCCGCGGACGGCGGAGGCCGGATCAGGTCATCGCCGGATGACCGCCGGATGTCAGAAGTACGACGGGCAGAGCGGTACGCCGGGGACGGGCTCGTTCTGCCCGCCCTGGGACACCGCGGTCGCCGGCAGATACCCCCAGGCGGCGGTGTATCCATGGGTGTTGGCACGCCCGTTGTCACCCTGGGTGTACAGCCACCAGGTGTTGGTGTTGCCCTGGACGACCGGGTTCGGACGGCCCTGGTACTGGCACAGCGCCCACACGCTCGCGGCCGCGGCCATGTACCCGCTGTCATCGAGAGTCTCCGGCGCCTGATCGGAACGGACGTTGGCGTAGACGGCCGAAGCCACGTAGGTGCTGCAGTAGTAGCGGGTCGAGAAGGCCCGTCCGGCGTAGTCGGTGATCGCCTCGCCGCGCGGCGAGCAGCCATGGACGGGAACCGGCTGCGGCGAGGGCTGGGCAGAGGAAGGA
>NZ_CEVIVD010000049.1:18088-35935 GCF_982290655.1 Protofrankia sp. CiP1_Cm_nod3 | reverse complement strand
CCCGACTGGTATGGATGGCCGTTGCCCGGCTCGAAGTACCAGGCCTTACCGCCGGTTGGGTCCTGAAGCAGTTCCCGGTACTCGTCGAGGTCCGACACGCAGGCGAAGCGCAGGGTGGGCTGGACTCCCCGGCTGTGGTACTCCCGGCGCACCGTCGCCACGAACATCGCGCCGTCGCCGGCGGTTGGACCCTTCTCCCACGGGGTCAGGCTGACCGAGATGCGCTCGTCGAAGTGCCGTTCGCCAGTGCGCAGCACCTGGGTACGAAGATCGCTGTAGACGTCGTCGGCCAAGGCTTGGTCGCCGAGCTGGATGGCCAGGGTGTTGCGGACAACCCGGTCAAGGGTCTGCGGCGAGGCCACGTTGACCAGGGCATCGGGCGCGAAGGCGAAGCCGTCGATCACGGCGTCGCGGATGGCCGAAGCCTCTTCCTTCAGGACCTTGCGCAGGCGTTCGTTGGCCCGTTCGTCAGCGTCCCGCTCGTTGATGTACTCGAAGGCAACGACGATCAGGCCGCTGGCGAAGAGGGTGGAGCCGAGGTCGGCAAGTAACGGCAACTCCAGCCAGGACCAGGACCGGAGGGCCACCGGATCGTATTTCAGGATCATCAGGGCAACGCCGACGAACATGAAGCTGACGGCCAGCAGGGTCAGCTTGGTTTTGTAGAGGCGTTGCAACGGGCTTTGCATAATTATGAGTTAATTATACCAAACTCTGATTTCATTAAGCTACTATTCGGATACTCGGAGCTACGTATACTCGGACGACGCGAAGCCCCGAGCCGGGCGGTCCGGCTCGGGGCTTCGCCGTAGGTCGCACTCCCAGCGTCAGCCGCCGGTACCGCCACCGCCGCCTTCGCCACCGCGCCTGGTGAGCTGAGCCGTCATGGTTGCCTCCTTTGAGTTCACGGGGTGCGTCAGGACGATCTGGCGAGGCGGCTTGACGGCCAGCCTTGCCAGTCCGGTCGCGGCCGGTTGAGCCGCAACAGGTGGCAGCCTAGACGCAAGGTCATGGGACGTAAATGCATGGGATGTATCGTCTCTGGATTCAGAGGTTCTAGGCGTATGTGCTTGGGTCGCCATGGTGACCCCACCGATCTCGGCAGCGACGCAGGCCTTCGGCGCGCGGGTCCGGACCCGCCGGCAGGAGCTTGGCCAGAGCCAGGAGCAGCTTGCCGACGAGGCCGGCCTGCACTGGAGCTTCGTGGGCCAGGTGGAACGCGGTCGGCGGAACATCTCGCTGCACAACATCCTGAAGCTGGCGACGGGGCTGAAGATCGATCCGGGCGAGCTGGTGCGGGGGTTGAGGCCGCCGGCGGAGGAGTGACGATCTTTAATGGTTGATGGCGGAGCTGACATCCGCCGGTCGCTGGGTACGTCGTGGTGATGAGGTACGGACAGGGGGGCGGGCTGGACGCGGCTCTGTTGACGGTGCGGATGCGGGCGGCCGAGCGGTTCGCCGCCGGTGACAAGACCATCGGCACCGCCCTGTTGGACGCGGTCGGTAGCGAGGTCTACCGCCTTCAGGGCGACGTTGCGCACGGACACCATAGGGTCAAGGGCTGTACTCGACCGACCCCCGACCGGGTGCGGCCGGATGACCGCACCGTTGAAGATCCGTTATCCCCGGTCAGCCCGGGCGAGAATTCAATGTCGGCGCCAGCGAGGTGGCCCTTGGCACAGGAGGTTCCGCCAGGAGATCCAGGGGCGCTCGTGATTCGTTGAGCTATGAGATCTTCCAGAGGGTCGCCTCGGTAATGAAGTCGAGTGTGTCGCCGCGAGCCACGACATTGATGATCTTTACCATCGCCAGGTTGTCGTCAGTGGTGAGGGTGCAGAGCACCGTGTTCTTGGGGAGCATCGTCGCTAGATCCTTTCCGACAATCCGCGACTGCAGAACGTTGGTCTCGGCCCCCGACTTGCACGCCTGCGGCGTCGTGCCGTCGCTCTTGCCGGTGGGTGTCAGAAATGTCAACAGAGAGCCTGACTCTCCCGTCACTTCCACCGCGTCGGCATATTCGATCTCGGACGCATTTTGGTCCCCGCTTGCGTAGCCGGGTCTGGGCGTGATCTTCGGAATGTCCAGGTTCACATCGCTGTACTGCCGGGAGCTTGGCGCACGGATGATGAGTGACTTGCTCTCGAAGATCACGGTGTAGTGGTCCGTGGCGGTGGCGGTCTGGGACGTGGTTTCGGCTGCCGCATCGGTGGGGCCGGCGCTTGGCGCCTGGGACTGGCTCGTCGTTAGGGCGTTCCTGCTCGTGCTGCCGCCCGTCGCCTCAGGACTCTTGTTTTCGCCTCCCGCCAGCTTCCAGGTGGCGGCCACCGCCACGATGACGGCCAACACGGTGGCGCTGAGGAGCAGCGGCGTCCTCCGCCCCCGGGTTGGAGCCGGCTTCGGGGCCGATTGCCCTGCCGGAGCCGATCCGTGTTGTGGCGGCTGTGTCGGGTGCTGGGATGGTTGCGGGATGTAAGTCGTCTCGTATCCGGGGCCTGCGGCTGCAGGCGGAACCTCGGGCTCGGGCAGATGGAGGGAGGCCTGCTCACGGCGCGTGATCTCCGTAGCCAACGGGTCGGGGAGCCACCCGGCGAAGTCCCGCAGCGGCCAACCGTAGGCCGCTTCGCACAGCTCGGCCAGCTCGGCGGGCGTGGGCCGCAAGGCCGGGTCGGCGGCCAGGCAGCGCTCCAGGATCGATCGCAGCGGTTCCGGGTAGCCACTCAGGTCCGGGGGACGGAATTCGGTATTGGCGATCTTAGTGCCGAGGGTGTACGCGGCACCTTCGCCGTAGGGATGGCGGTTGGTCGCCGTGACTGCCGCGATCAGACCCAACGAGAAGATGTCGGTGGCGGGCGTGAGGGGCTGCCCGTTGGCGTGTTCGGGTGACATGTACTGGGGAGTACCGACGACCCCACCGCTGCGGGTGAGCTGGGTGGCGTCGGCGGCCCGCGCGATACCGAAGTCGATTACCCAGGGCCCTTGGGAGCCGAGCAGGATGTTGCCTGGCTTCAGATCGCGGTGGATCACTCCGGCCGCGTGCACCGCGCGCAACGCTTCTGCCGCGCAGCCGGTGAGTTGCAGAGCTGTGGGTAACGGCAGTGGCCCGTACGCAGCGAGCGCCTGGTCGAGTGACAGACCTGGCACGTAGATGGTGGCAAGCCACGGCAGGGTCCCGGTTGTGTCGTGGTCGACAACCGGGACGATGTGATACCCCTGCACCCGGCGTGCTGACCGGATCTCCTGCTCGAAGCGGCGGCGGAACTCCGCGTCCTGCGCGTACTCGCGGCGGATCACCTTTAGGGCGACCGGCTGGTTGCCGCGGGTACGCGAGAGGTAGACGGAGCCCATACCACCCTCGCCGATCTTGGCGAGCAGTCGGTAACCAGCTACTTCGCGCGGGTCGTCGAGGCCCAGCGGACTCAGGTAGCTTCTGGCGTCGGTCGTGCTGATGCGATCATCCTCCCCCGTGACATCTCCGAGGGGAGATGGTATCGGTGACCGATGCAGAAGCAGGAACCACCCTGAACCGGCAGTGGTCGATCTCGTTCGAGGTTCGGGTTTACTACCGATTCCGGTAACTACCTACAGGACATGATCCAACACCCGGCCATACCCAACACTCAGCCATACGGGGGCTTGATGGAACGTAACCTGGCGACCTCAGCGGACCAGGCCGACTACCTGGTTGACCTCTCCAACGTCGTGCGTCAGCAGTCGATCGGAGGACCGGGGCTACGATCGCTGCGTCGACTCCACCTCGTGGTGCAAGCATTGGCGAAGCTCACTGGGGATCCCAACGTCCTCGTCTATCTGATTGCCGACACCAGCCTGTTGAGCGGCCACCGGGAGTTCACAAGTCAGGCGGACGTCCGCCGGCTTCGCCGCTGGGTCACCGACGGCCTGGTTGAGGAGGTCGATGATGCCGACGAGCGGGTTCTCGAAATTGCCGGCATGACCGGTCTTCAGGTCATCAGCAGTGACCATTATGTCGACCACCGCCTCGAGCACACCTGGATTCAGGGGAACACCTGGCAGTTCCTCAAACCCGAGCCCGGATCGGGCGGCATCGTCACATTGGTCTTGATGGACATGGGTGTCCGTACACCAGCCGAGATCTCCCGCCGTATGGAACTCTCCGCTCTTAAGAAGCAGGGTCTGCTGGATGGCTCCCAGACCCCCCTGATCGACGTACTCAAGCGAACCTGGCGCTGCCCGGAAGCCCGTTGTTCGCTCTATGATATCCGCCGTGGCGATCGGGTGTTTCTGCCCCGCATGCGACAGGGCGTGCCCACATGTGAGGTGCACGGCACGCCCCTGCTAGACGACGGTCCGCGCCCAGGCGCCGCGCAGCTCAAAGCCGTTGTCAACGGTGCTTGCGTAGGCCGCTACACCCTGAACGAGGACTCCGAGACTCGCGTAGGACGTAACCCTGCTCCGTCCGGCATCTCCCTGTACAACCTGCTGGATTCGACGGCCGCACCGAGGGTCAGCCGCGAGCACGTGGTCGTCTCGGTCAAAAAGGGCATGGTTCTGATCCGTGACATCAGCAGATACGGCACCCGGATGCGGACCGCCGGCAAGCGGGGGCGGCTGGGACCCTGGGAACCATTACCTCCGCAGGTTGACCGGCGCTTTCATCCCGGTGACGAGGTCGAACTTGCTCCCGGTGTGATCATCACTCGCAGTGGCCGACGTTTCCCTCCCGAACTTGCCGACGCCTGGCGGACCCCGACCCCTCAAACCTCTCTCCCGCCGGGCGCCGCCGCAACCACTCGGTTGAATTAACCTCGGGCTCCACCTCGCTGGCCGCACCGCCTGGTCAAGCGGCGGCGACCCCCACAAGGGTTCACGGTGCTACATTTACCTGTCGATCGCCGACAAGCAGCAGGAGCTCGGGTCCGTCCGACCAACTGTCCACGGCTGCGTGCCTGAAGGGATTCGGCGAAGACCGTGCTCCTGCTCTTGCGGTGGACGGGCCACTGTGTATCGGGTGCCTCTCTGCGCACAATTGCGAGGAACCGCAACCTGCTGCCGTGCCAGCCACCGCCGGATGGTGGGCACAGCGCTCGGTGCGAGTGTGTCAAACGCAGCCGAAGACTTCAGTCGGGCGGCGCGGTGAGCAGGCACGCTGAAATCTTGGAGTTCGCCAGCATGAACGCCGATTGTGCAATGGATCTTTCGGTTAGACAACGACCAGGCAGCACACGCTGCGGCCGAGGCGGCCGTGGCCCGTCTCGCCGCCCTTGACCGGGTATCGCCGCGCAGCCGACCGGCTACAACACCCCTGCCTGCCACACCCCCAACGCCGCCGCCTGCTCGTCGAAGGCGCGCACCACCGGGCTGTCCTTCCACAGCTCCAACTGCCGCCGTACACCCCGCAGTTGTGTCGCCAGCCGGGCCGATCGGTTACGGACGGCCAGCTCGCCGGCCCATCCCAGGGTCCGGGCCCCCTCCTCAACCTCACCCTGCCGGATGTAAGCGGTCGCCAGGTCGACCGTCGTCATGGCCAGGTTGCGCACCGACACCGCCGGATCCATGGCCGCCAGCGACGGCCCGATGACGGCCACTGCCTCAGCGGGACGCCCCAGCCTCAGCAAGCACTGACCACGGATGCCGGCCAGGAAAGCCTCGTCGTACCAGTCAACGAGCGATGGCACCCGGTCAGCGGCGGCCAGAGCGGTTTCGGCACGGTGCAGTTCCTGCATGGCGGCGTCGTAGTCGCCGGCCGCCGCAAAGGCCCGGGCAGCGATGTCACCGGCGTTGGCCCGCAGGACGTGGTCCGGCGTGCGCCAGGCCCAGGCCACAGCCGCCGAAGCGTGGTCGACGGCCAGGCGGGGCCGGTCCTGCCAGATGGCGGTCTGGGCGAGGTTGCACAGGATCAGCGCGCCGAGCTCAGTGTTGCGGGCGGCGTGGGCGGCGGTCCGGCCTTCCTCGAAATGCGGCACGGCGGCATCGAAGTCGCCGAGGTCGAAGATGAACCAGCCGGTGGCCCGGCAGAGCCCGGCGTAGACCGACAGCAACCGGGAACGCAGGTCAGCCGGGCAGTCTTCCAGCAGATGCCGGGCCAGCTGGCGCTGGTCCAACACCGTCTGGATCGCGGCCTGCGGCCCCAGAGCGGCGTCCTGGCCCAGGGCGCGGCGCAGGACCTCCTCGATGTGGCCGATAATCACGGCGTCGACCCGCGACGGGTTGCCCAGCGCGCCCAGCAGCCGATCCGGTTCCAGCGACAGGGGCTCGGGCAGCAAGGGGACGGCCGCCGCAGTCGCGGCCCACCCGACGGACAGCAGGAACTGGCGGCGTTTCACGGTGTCGGCCCAGGCTTGCAGGACCCGCACCAGGCCGTCATGGGCGAGCGGATCCGGCCGGACGGCCGGTTCCCGGCCGTCCGTGGCTGGTGCTGGCGGCTCGTTCCAGGGCTCCCCCAATGCGGCGGCAACCACTTCCTCTGGCAAGTGTAGGTTGCGCAGCGTATTCGCAAGCCCCGAATGTTCGGCTGCCACGGCCATCGGGACGTTCGTAGCGGCTGGCAGGACGTCGCGGCCGGTTATTCGGCGCGGATCCCTGCCGCCGTGCCAGTCCTCGGCCAAGCGGCCATGAGTGCTGGTGGCTGCTGGCCCATCCGTCTCCCGGCGCCGATCCGGCAACCTGAACCACAACAACGTCTCGGGGATACGTAAGACCTCGGCCCAGCGGATGAGCTTGACAAGATCAGTGATCGGTGCGCCGCTCTCGATGCGGCTGAGCTGGGTCTGGGTGAGGCCCATCCAGCCGGCCACGGTGGCCTGGGTGAGCGGCGGGTGGTGGTAGGGGTGGCTGCGGTAGGCGGCGATCACCCGGCCCATGTGCCAGGCATGCAGGGCGTCGCGTAGCTGTTCGGACGACTCCCAGAAATCCGGGGGCACGTCCGGTGCCCGGATGGTCCGGTCCCGGACGGCTCGCTGGCAGGGGGCACACAGCACACCGTGGTTGTCACGCGCCAGCCGGGCACCGCAGCGGCAGTAGCGGCGCCGAGTTGCGGCGTGGTCCATGGGCCTGGTTCCCGTCCGGATGGAAATAGATCATCTGTTCTGGCAGCGCAGTGTATCCGTCACTTTGCGTGCCAACCATCCCCGGCAATATGCGTCCGGCGCATGATCCGGAAACCCGCTGCCCCTTGGGCGGGAAGACCTGGTCCGCCACGGTGTGCCCCAGGCGCCCGGGGCCGGGTCGAGCCCGTCGTTCCCTCCGCTCCCCGGCCTCGGGCGTCAGCCACGGACCGGAATCGTGAAGATCGGCTGACGGGAGGACGCTGGTGGGATGGGTGAGCGGAGGCTGCGAGTCGTGGCCGGAACCGCCGGGCGGGCTGCCGTTGCGCAGCATCGAGCTAGGGCTGCAAGGCGCGCTGGAACGGATGGAGGCGGTTGAAGCCGGCCTCGGCCGTTGCGCCGGCAATTGGCCGGGCGGGCCTTTGGAGCACGCCGCCCTGCTGGAACGCGCCGAGGCGGTCAGCGGGGAGCTGCGGTGGTTGCGGGAGCGGCTGGCGAAGCTGGCGGGCCGGATGGAGCGGGCGAAACAAACCGATGGTCATCGCAGCCGGAGCAGCACACACGATCACGAACCGGCCGACGATACAGCTTCCCTCACCCGACGATCATGCATGAAGCCGTGGCCAGGAACGGCGGCCCGGTGGGCTGAGCGGCCTGGCGGGAGCTGTGGCCGTTTCGAGGGGCCGGTGTGATGGAGGAGCGCTTCTCGCGACCGGCCAGGCCGCGACACGACGAGGACTCGGCAGCGCGTCCTGCGATGTACGGTTACATCAGCCTGCAGCACGACGACGAAGACGAGACTGCGGCACTGCGTGACCGGCTGACGGTGTACGCCGAAGCCGAGGGCTTGGCGCTGGTGGAGATCTACATCGATCGGAACGTCAGGCCGGGACAGATCATCCGGCCGGGGTTGACGGTGTTGCTGGACGCGGTGCTGCGCACCGAGGGGTGCGGGGTGTTGGTACCGACGGTGAATCATTTGTCACCGGCGTCTGCGGTGCGGCGGGCGGTCGAGGTGGAGATCGAACTGTTCGGGGGCCGGCTGATGGTGGTGGAGCCGGAGGGCGAGGTGCCGGATGTCGGTGGCCTGGTTCCTCCACCGCAACAGTTGGATCAGTGTGGTGCCCGCCAAGAGAAATGATCGATTCTGGCCGTCCAGGCTGGGTTTCCCTACCGGCGGACGTGCTCTGCCGGGGAGGGCAATTCCGGGAGCAGATCGACCAGCCCGGCCCACACCTGCCTGGCGCTGACCGGCACCAGTCGGACCGTCACCTGAAGGTCGATGTCCTCGGCGCGCAGCGGCTCGGCCGGCGCTTCCCGCCGCCAGAACCCGGCCGGGCCGGCGTCAATAACGACCAGCGAGCGCAGCTGGAGATCTTCGGGGGCTTCCGGCGGTACCGCCGGCCTGCCACCCCAGCTGGCCGTCACCCGCCAGGACAGCTTGTACCCGGACAGGACCGCGGCGAGCTGGGTGGTGTCGGCCTCGGAGATCGGCGGCTGATGCCGGCGGCCGGCTTCGCGGATGACGGTGACGGCCTCGGGCCGGTCAGCGGTACCCACGGCGTCCAGGGCCGTGAACGCCCGGTCGATCACTACCTCAAGGGCGTGGTGTGGTGCGGCCGCTGCGAACGGCGGCTGATCATCGCCCGGGCCCAGGGCCGCCACGGCGGGCAGTATTTTTACTACTTCTGCCGCGGACGGCAGGAGCGTACCTGCGATCTGCCCTACATCGTGGTGGAGCGGATCGAGGAGGCCGTGCTCCGGCACTACTGCCAGGTGCGCATCCCGGCCGAGGTCGGCGACCGGCTGCGGACAGCCATGGACCAGACCGTCGCCAGTGGCGCGGACAACACCCGGCAGCTGCGGGCGCAGTACGCCAAGCGCCTCAAGGAGCTGGATGCCCGGGAGGACCGCTATCTCGACTTGGTGGACGATCCGGACTGGCCGCGGGAGAAAGTCAGCGGGCGGATGCGGGCCATCCGCGACGAACGGGCCAGTTTGAAGCGGCAGCTGGACGACACCGATGGTGAGCTGCAGGTGGGCTACCAGGTCGTGACCGACATGCTGGAGCTGCTGGCCGACCCACAGGAGCTGTACCGGGTGGCCCAGAAGCGCACCCGGGCCATTTTGAACAAGGCGATCTTCACCAAGCTGTTCATCGACTTCGAGGGTGAGGGGCCGTATGTGACGGCCGACGAGCTGACGGAGCCGTTCGAGACGGTGGTGTATTTGCGGCGGGAGGCACGGGGCGGGGTGGTGATGCCTGGTGCCGGGGGTGAGGTGGAGCAGGTTGCCCGCGAGTCGCTCACTGGCAGCGGGGACGGCGGGATGCCAGCCGCACCGGAAGATCCGGAACTGGCCGGCGAGGACGGCCGGGATGCTGTTGGCAGCGCACGGTTGCGGCGGCGGTTTGCGCTGACCGGTGGGCGGTGGTATGAGCGACGGGACGACAGTGGCGTCCTCCTTGCGGAGGATGCCATGATCGGTGATAAGGTTACTGTCCCGGGCTTGCTCGGCCACTCTTTGTGGGGAGTGGGTTCGAGTAAGACCGGGATGGTGGAGGTGAGGGGACTCGAACCCCTGGCCTCCTCCGTGCGAGGGAGGCGCTCTACCAGGCTGAGCTACACCCCCTGGAGCACTTGCAGCTTACAGCAGACCGGACGGATGTGGTGGACGGCCCCCGCTGAGCAGTTCCTGCCCCGCCGCGGCCGGTGCCGGGGATGGCTCACCCTTGCGCGCCCTGGGTACCAGCGGGGTCAAGGCAGGGCCGGCGGCCGGGTCCGCCTCGCACATCAGCCGGGTGAAGAAGGTTGCCGCGGCGGCGGGCCGCAGGAGCCCTGCCTCGTGGCCGCGCCAGCCGTATTCCCGGCCGCCGTCGAGGACGGCCCGGAAATCCGGTGTGTCCTCGCGGTCGAACACCATGCGGACGCTGTCAGAAATATGTCCGTTGCCCACCTGGATACCGGTATGCGTACCATTATCCGTGTTCGGAAGGGAGGGGGCCGGATGTCCGGAGGACCAGCGTCCGGATGAGGGGCTGTCCAGCGGGTAGTTTACCCAGAGTGACAAACCTTCCTCTGGGATCCATCGTGGATCCCAGAACGGCAGCTGCCACATCGCGCGGCCGGGGCGGAACAACGACAGTTCCACCCGCACTCCACGGCACCGTAGATGGAACCCGACCCCGTCCGGACGTAGTCCACGCAGTTCAACCGGTACGGCGCAGCTACGGGGGCACAGCCGGAAGCCCGCGGCCCGCAGGCTCGCGGTCCACTCCTCGAACGTCGGTTCCCGCGAGCCTGAGCTGCCCGGCGTCGTCCCGTACCGCTGACCGCGGTGGTCATTACTCACTGTGACGCCCCTTTGCGCTCACGTTGGTGATGACAGGCGGCGGAACAAGTCACGGAGAGACGTCCGTGCTGCCGGCGGGCCCGGCTTTCAGCAACCGCGTCGTATGCTGGAGCGCATCGGGCAAAAACAGCCACAGCGAGTCGAATCGGGCGATTGCGAACCGTACGGACAGGATTTTCCCGAAACGAACTGGACTTCTCCGGCTAACAAGCCCTCGCGTGCATGACCGGTGACGCAAAGGCGGTCATGGACGTCGGAAGAAGAAAGCGGACGTCAGCGCACGCGAGGGCGCGGACAGCAACATCCCGTGTTCGTGCGCGTGACAGCCCCGGCAGGCAGCTCGAGAAGCTGGGGCGCGCGCATGGTCACGGAGCCATTATGCACAGCGCACCCCAGCACGAGTCCATATGATCTAGGCCAGTTCCATCGCGGTTGACAGTGCCTCCCGCGGGCTGTCAAGCCACCCGCCGCCGGGCCGCTCCGGCCGTGTAGCCGCCGGAGCCCGCAGGTACGAGCCCAGCCGCGTGCGCCCTCTGTACTTCGGCCGCCAGCCGCCGCCCGGGCAGCAGCACAGGCCCCAGCGCAGGGCCTTCAGCCAAGGGTCGGCACCTCTACGACCCGTAGACCCGCATGCCTGGCCTTGTCGACGAGGTCGTCGGTCACCGACGCCCGATGTGAGACGACCGGACGCAGCACCAGTGCGACGATCTCCTCGTCAGGGGCCTGCCGCAGCTGCGCCGCGCGCTCAAGCAGGCGTGTGTTCGTCCGGTGGTAGACGCCGGAGTCTCTGACCTCGTCGAGAATCTCCAGTTCGTCCGGTTTCAACGAGCTGATCAGCTGGTCGTACCGGAGGCACCACTGCGGCCCCCGGTCCTCGACCGACGTCCGCCTGAACGTGGGCACGTCGAAGGGCAGCACCACACGTACGGGAAGCCCCTTCGAGCGCGCGACCGCTAGTACCACCAGGTCGGCTCCGGACGCCGCCGCGCCGACCAGCAGCCGTGGACGCAGCGCGTCGAGCGCTTCAGCGGTCCGACGTTCGACGTCGGGGATGTCACGCTCACGGAACCGCGGCGGGCTGGTGGCATGGCTGTCGATCTGCACACCGCCGAAGACGACGATCTTCGAGGGTGTGCCACGGTCCCGATCGGTCATGATTCTTCCATCTGTTCACCGGATACCCGGCACAAGGGTGCCCGGGGATCGAGGGTATCCGCCGATCGCGCAACCATCAGCGGCCACATCTCACTGCCGCCCCAATGGTTCACTGCCGTCCCAACGGTCACCTGGGCAGAAACGGGTGCCACGGGCAGCGGGGCGTCCCCAAGACGGCCCCGCGCAGGACAGCGGCCCCGTCCGGAACGACATCCGTCGGCCCGGCGGCCGCCTCGGCAGGGCAGCCGCGCCGGTGAGGATGTCGGGGCCGCCGGTGGGGCCGCGGCATCCGGTGGGGGATGCCGCGGTGGTCAACCGGTCAGCTCCCGACCGCGTGCCTGCGCAACAGTTCGTCGGCCTCGCCCGGATCGTCGCTGCCCGACGCGGGCTGCTGCGGGCCAGGTGCCGGTGTCGATGCCGGACCGGTCGATGCCGGGCCAGCGGTCAGACCGCCATGTGTCCCTGGGGGGTTGACCTGCACTCGACCCGGCCTGGAGGTGTTCGGGCGCCCGGCCGCGCGGGCAGCCGGGCGGGCACCGCCCACCGGCCCGGGCGCCTGCCCGAGGTCCGGGGCGCCATCCGTCTCAGCGGCATCCGCAGAGCCGTCGGCATCCGCGAAGCCATCGAGGTCGGCATCGGTGACGGCATCGAGGTCGGCATCGGTGACGGCAACGTTCCCAGCGGCCGGGGCGTCGGCCACGGATCCGTCGTCAACGGATCTGTCGACAGCCGTGCCGTCGATGACGGCGCCCTCAAGGATCTGCCCTCGTGGGGAGCCACCGGCCGCCGTGATCCGGGCGGTGGCAGCGGCGGCGCTCCGTGAAAGATCCACCGTCTGCGCGTTCGCCATCGCAAGATCGTCTCTGGGGGTGCCTCGGCCGGCGGGCGCGCCGGGGCGAGCCACGGCCTGGTCGGACAGCCGGAACGGCTCGCTGCCGGACACCCAGGGCTCGCCCGCGTCACCGCCCACGCCACCGCCGAGGCCAGTGCCGGCGGCACCTGGGCCGGGCATCCGGTAGCCGTACCGGACGGCGCGCTCGGCGGCGATCCGCCGGTCCAGCGCGAAGCGGGAGGCGCGCAGCCGCCGGTCGGCCTGGGCTGCCCTGCGCAGGTGCACGACATAGCTGACGACGGCCGCGTCCGCCAGGATCTGGACGGCGATCCACACGCCGCCCAGCAGCCCGGCGAGCAGCGCGGTCACCAGGATCATGGCCAGCAGGACGAACAGCCGCCGCCTGCGCAGCTGGATCAGCGCCCGCCGGTCGGCGTTGGTGCCGGCGGCGGCATGCGGACGAGGCGGGGAAGCCGGCGGGCGTGCCACGGGAACACCGCGCCACTCACCGCTGGGGCTCCCGCCGGACCCGTGCGTGGCCCGCGCCGACCCGGGAGGCCGAGCCGACGTGGCGGGCCGAGCCGACGTGGCGGGCCGGGTCGGCCCGGTCACCTGGATCGGCTCACCGTCGTCCGGATCGTCGTCATCCGGACCAGAAGAAGCAGCCGGCCGCATCGCGAGCTCCCTGTCCGGCCGCGACGCCCCTCGGCGTGACAGGACGCGCATCGCCGTAGTGAAACGTTCCGCCGATCGCTGTTCCAGCGTGCTGTCATGATGCCTCACCCACATAGGGATAAGCACGAAACCCCAGACCGCGACGATCGCGAGCCAGATCAGCGCGCTCATGACAGCGTGTCCGGAAGACGGCATCGGAGCGCGGACCGCGAAGCGCCCGTACGAGCCTCAGGCGGCGCGGGCTGCCGTACAGGCGAGTTGACCATGGACGGTGGCCTTCCTGCCGACTCGGATATCGAAGATGACGTTGGCGGACCCGGGCCCCGCATGTCGACCGCGCCGAAATACGAGGGGCTCCGGCGGCCCGATCATGGGCGTTCGCGCCGCCGGGAGGATAGGGACGCCCAGCGGCGCGACGCCGCTATCCTCAGGCGCTCCGAGGAACGCTAGTGAGCGAATACCGTCCGGTCACCGACCCGAAGAGCGCGTGTCGCGGCATCGCAGCCCACATCACGTTCACGCTTAGTAACTGAATTGAGGCCGAGAAAAGCTCATCGAGCCAAGCTCGATCGCGAAACGGCGACGCACACACCACAAAAGGATCTTAACGGACAGACAAACCATGACAACCATCCCTACGTGTGGCCGACGTCACATCTGAAAGTAGACGCATGACTACTCTCAGTTAATGTCGAGTAGGTGTTGTTGATCTCAGCTATGTGGCGCGCGGACGCTGTGCCAGCGGTTCAGCAGCCCTTCCGGAGCGTCCTCCGTGGTGATGGCGTAGCTGATGTGGTCCCGGTAAGCCCCGCCGATCGCCAGATAGCGCCGGTGGAACCCCTCCTCGCGGAACCCGAGCTTTTCCACCACCCGCCGGCTCGCGGTGTTCTCCGGCCGGACGTGCGCCTCCAGCCGGTGCAGTGCCACCGCGGTGAAAGAGTGATCCACCACCAGCGCCAATGCGGTCGGGGTTATCCCACGGCCGGCATACATACGGTCAACCCAGTAACCGACATGGCCGCTGTTCAACGCGCCACGGACGATCGTGGAAACGGTGATCTGTCCTACCAGCCGGCCCTCGAACGTCACGGCGAACGGCAGGGCCTGACCGACACGCGCCTGCTGGCGCAGCCGCCGCACCATCTGGATGTAGACCCCGACGGTCTGGCGCCGCGCCCACGCCTCGTCGGTGGCGGGCAGCGCCTTCGCCGTCGCCTCCCACGGCGCGAGCCAGTCGCCGTTGCGCAGCCGGATGTCGACCCAGGTGGCAGCCTCGCGCAGCCGCAGAGGACGCACGGCCACCGGCCCGTCCGTGAGACTCGCCGGCCACCCGGGCGCCCTCATCCCCTCTTCTCCCGCGGGCTCCGGCCGGCGCCCGCCGCGTCACCGGCATGATCGTGGGAGCCGGCGTGACGGTGCTCCCCGCCGCCCCTGATCTGCGCGACGGCGTGCCCGGCCACGCCGGCGAGCACGGTCATCCCGTCGGCGACGCCACCGGTGGAGCCCGGCAGGTTCACCACCAGCGTCCCCTCCCGCACACCGGCGATCCCGCGGGAGAGGACCGCCGTCGGGACCGTCTCCCGGCCGGCCGCGCGCAGTGCCTCGGCGAGCCCGGGCACCTCACGGTCGATCACCAGCCGGGTCGCCTCCGGCGTGACGTCCCTGGGCGCGAGACCGGTGCCGCCGGTGGTGACGACCAGATGGATCCCGGCACGCACCGCCGCCGTCAGCGCGGCCACGATCGCGTCGGGCTCGTCCGGGACGACGACCACGTCGTCGACGACGAAGCCGATCCGGCCGAGCGCCCCGGCCGCCAGCGGCCCGGACCGGTCGGCGTACCCGCCGGCGTGCACGCGGTCCGAAACCGTGATCACTCGGGCACGGGCACCGGCCGGTACCCCTGACGACCCGGCCCGCACTCCCGTGTCCGGCGGTGCGACGACCGGGTGGCGCCGCCAGTCACCCGACCGTCCACCGGTCTTCACCAGCAGCTGGATGTCGGTGAGCGTCGCGGCCGGATCGACTGCCTTGACCATGTCGTGCAGTGTGAGCCCGGCCACCGCCACCGCGGTCAGCGCCTCCATCTCCACGCCGGTGCGGTCCGCCGTCCGGACGGTCGCGGTGATCTCGACACCATGGTCGTGGACGTCGATGTCGACCCGGACCCCCGACAGCGCGATCGGATGGCACAGCGGGATGAGCTCGGACGTGCGCTTGGAGCCCATGATGCCCGCCACCCTGGCCACCCCGAGCGCGTCCCCCTTGGGCACGCCGGCCCCGCGCAGCAGGTCGACGACGGCGGGCGCCACCCGCAGGCAGCCGCGGGCCGTCGCCGTCCGCGCGGTCACGTCCTTGGCGGAGACATCGACCATCCGGGCGGCGCCGGTGGCGTCCACATGGGTCAGCTTCGGCCCGTCCGGCTCGGTCACCCGCCCACCTCCACATGCCGCCGGCCGGCCGGTGGCACGCCGCCGCGGCGGCCCGCCACCGTCACCTCGTCGTCGAGCAGCAGCGCGGTCAGCTCCCGCCCGGCGGGCAGCTCACCGCCATCCGCCGGAACGATCAACAGCGCGTCCGCGGCCGCCAGCGCCGACATCTGGTGGGCGCCCTGGCCGCCGGCGAGATGCGCCACGGGCGGGCGGCCCGCGCCGCCATCGGCCAGCCGGACCCGCAGGTACGAGCGCCGGCCCGCGGCGGCCCGCACCGGCTGGGCCGTCGTGACCACCAGCGTCGGACGGTGCACGGACGCAAGCCCGCGCATCCGCCGCAGCGCGGGCCTGACGAACAGCTCGAACGACACCAGCGCGCTGACCGGGTTGCCGGGCAGGGTGAACACCGGCACGCCGTCGAGCACCCCGAACCCCTGCGGCATCCCGGGCCGCATGGCGAGCCGCTCGAAACGGACCGTCCCCGCGGCGGCGAGAACCTGCTTGACCACGTCGAAGGCGCCCACGCTCACCCCGCCGGTCGTGATCACAGCGTCGGCGTCGGTGCGGACGTCGTCGAGCAGCGCGGCGAACGCGTCCGGGGAGTCGGGCACGCCGGCGAACCGCCGGACCCGCGCGCCCGCCTCCCGCGCCGCCGCCGCCACCGCGTGGCTGTTGGAGTCGACGATCTGCCCGGGCCCGGGCGTCCCACCGGCCTCGACCAGCTCGCTGCCGGTCGACAGGACCGCCACCCGGGGACGCGGGTGGACGGTGGGCGCCGCCACGTTCAGGGCCGCGAGCAGGCCGATCTGGGCCGCGCCGAGCAGCCGCCCGGCGGGCAGGACCAGGTCGCCGACGGCCACGTCCTCCCCGGCCCGCCGGATGTTCTGTCCGGGCACGGGCGCGCGCGCCACGGTGACCCGGTCCATCCGGCCGTCGGTCCACTCGACCTGGACGACGGTGTCGGCGCCGGGCGGCAACGGCGCCCCCGTCATGATCCGGGCGGCGGTGCCGGGTGCCACCGGCGCCGGGGTGCCCGGCGCGGCCGGGATGTCCCCGGTGACCGGCAGGGTCACCGGGTGGTCGGGGCCGGCGCCGGCGACGTCCGCGGCGTACAGGGCGTAGCCGTCCATGGCCGAGTTGTCGAACCCGGGCAGGGCGGTGGCCGCGTGCAGGTCGGCGGCGAGCACGCAGCCGTGGGCGGCGCCCAGCGGCAGCGGCCGTGCGGGTAACGGGCCGACCGCGGCGAGGATGTCGGCGAGGTGCGCGTCCACCGACTTCACGTCGATCGCCTCACACCGGTCGCCTCCACCCCGCCAGGCCCGCCAGGCCCGCCAGGCCCGCCGGCCGTCTCACACCTGTCACCGGCCGGGCTCTCACGGACCGGGATCGGACTTGGGGCCGCCGGCGGAGACGTACTCCTCCAGCCACGGGTACAGCTCCCCGCCGATGTCCGGCCGCTCGCAGGCGAGCCGGATCACGGCCTTGAGATAGTCCACCCGGTCACCGGTGTCGTAGCGGCGCCCGGTGAAGACCACCCCGTGGACGGGCTCGCCCGCATCGTCGCCGAGGTGGGCCAGCGTCCGCAAGGCGTCGGTGAGCTGGATCTCGTTCCCACGGCCGGGTGGTGTCCGCCGCAACACGTCGAAAATCGCCGGTGACAGGACGTACCGGCCGATGATCGCGAGGTTGCTGGGCGCCTCGTCGGCCGAGGGCTTCTCCACCAGGTCCCGGATGCGGACGGTCTGGTAGCGCTCCCCCGCCGGCCCGACGGCCGTCGGGTCGACCGTCGCCACCCCGTACAGCGAGACGAGTTCCTCCGGAACCTCCATGAGGCCGACGACGCTGCCGCCGAAACGCTCCCGCACCGCGAGCATCTCCACCAGCAGCGGATCACGTTCGTCGATCAGGTCGTCGCCGAGCAGGACCGCGAAGGGCTCGTCGCCGACGTGCCCGGCCGCGCACAGCACGGCATGGCCGAGCCCCCGCGGGGCCTGCTGGCGGACCGAGTGCACCTCGGCGAGTTCGGCCGACGCGCGGATGCGTCCCAGCCTGGCCGTGTCACCCTTGCGTTCCAGGGCCGCCTCGAGTTCGGTCTCCCGGTCGAAATGGTCCTCCACCGCCTTCTTGGTGCGGCTCGTGACAAGAAGCACATCCCGTAGACCGGCGCGGGAAGCCTCCTCCACCACATACTCGATGGCCGGCCGGTCGACGACCGGCAGCATCTCCTTGGGCAGGGACTTGGTCGCCGGCAGGAACCGGGTGCCGAGGCCCGCAGCCGGAATCACCGCCTTCTTTACTGACATGGGCGAAACCATAGCCGCTCGGCGAAGGCGTCGGTGGTTTCCATCGCGGCCGCAGCGGTTCCCGCCTACGGCTTCCCTAC
>NZ_CEVIVD010000049.1:7517-17742 GCF_982290655.1 Protofrankia sp. CiP1_Cm_nod3 | reverse complement strand
GGCTTCCGTATCGGTGGGTGGAAACGGTCGCTGCCGTGGCGGTTTCCACCCACCGGAGTGCTGTCGCAGGTGTTCAGGGCTGGCCGGCCAGCTCACGGCGCAGGCCTGCCAGCTCGCGGCGCAGGTTGGCGCGGGCCATCGGCTCCCAGTGGCGGGACGCCCACGGCGTGGCGTAGACGCGCTGTTCGAGCAGCGTGCGCAGCACGGCGGCCCGGCCGGAGGCCCAGCGCTCCGGGGAGACCCAGGCATACTCCCGCCGTACCCTGCGGGCGTAGACGTCGTACGCGGGCGCCGGCCGGGCCAGCACCCGCAGATCCGCGTCGTTGACCATGGCTTCGTCCGGGCCCGCGGACAGGTGGGCCGCGGTTGCCCGCACCAGCCGGTCGACGTCGGCGGCCACCGGCCGCGGGCAGCCCAGGGCGGTCAGCGTGGCGGCCGCCAGCTCGCCCGACCGGGCCTCGTTGTCACTCGTCCGCGTGTCGTAGACCGCGTCGTGGAAGAAGAGCGCGAGCCGGCAGGCGGGCAGCGCGGACGCCGGGTCGTCCGCTCCGCCCGGCCGGGCCCGTCCGCCGGCCCGTTCCCACCCGCCGGCCCGGTCACGGTCCTGCTCCCGGCCGCGCTCCCGGTCGGCCGTGACGAGCAGCCGCAGCGCGACCAACGTCTCACTCACGTGACGCAGCGTGTGGTAGAAACGGCCGGGCTCGCAGTAGCGGAGGACAAGATCCTCGAACGCGGACGCCCGTTCGGCGGCATCCGCCCGCGCACCCGCCGACAGCAGGGCGGCGTCGAACGACCGCGCCAGTGACGACAGCACCACCGTGTCCACCGGACCTCCTCCACCGCCATTGGGCGCGGCCCCGTTGCCTCGCAGCCGTGACTCACCAGCCGTGACTCACCGTGCCCATGAACGGACTTCGATTCGACCATGGGTACGTTCCGTGCATTTACACCCCAGAAGTAACCAAGTCAACCAACAAATGATTATAAAAATAACATTGGAACAACATCCTTATATCATCAAACCAAAAACGGATCATAGCGGCGCCGCGCGCACGACAATCACCTCGGCCAGAGATCGACGCCGATCCGACCACGGACGCGGCCGGGATCCGCATGCCGTCCGTATGCCGCGTCCGTACACATCCCGGCAGCGGCCCCGGCAGCGGCCGGCGGAAGCCCTCGGCTCTCAGCCGTCGGACGGGCCCCAGCCGCCGCCACCGGGAGTACGGATCGTGACGACCGACCCGGCCGCCAGCTCCAGGCCCGCCTTGGACGGCAGCCGCACGCCGTCCACCTCGTTGCGCCCCACCGCGCCTGGCCCGCCACCGGCGGCGCCCTGCGGGGCGTGCCGACGGCGGTCGGTGAGCAGCGACAGGGCCGCCTCCTGAAGCACCCGGATCGAGCGCACCAGCCCCGCGCCACCAGGATGCCGACCAGCCCCGGCGGTGGCCATGTCGAGCTCGTAGCGTTCGACCCGCATCGGGTACTCCAGCTCCAGGGCCTCGATCGGGGTGTTCAGGGTGTTGGTCATGCCCACGTGCACACCGGACGGCCCCGGCCCGCGCGCGGACGCGCCCTGGCCGCCGGCGAGCGTCTCGTAGTACGTCCACCCCCGCCCGCCGATGATCAGATTGTTCATCGTGCCCTGCCCCTGCGCGGGCAGGACCGGGCCGTCGCCGGGCTCACGCCGCCCGGCCCCATCGGCCGCGGGCCCACCGGCCGTACGAGCCGTGCCGGCCGTGCTGTCCGTACGAGCCGTGCCGGCCGTGCTGTCCGTACGAGCCTCACGGGCCGTGCCGGCCGCGACGGCCTGGGACAGGGCCGCCAGCACCGTGTCGGCGATCCGCTGGGACGTCTCGACGTTCCCGGCGACCACGGCGGACGGCCGGCGCGCGTCCACCAGGGATCCGGGCCGCGTCAGCACCTCCAGCGGGGCGTAGGTGCCGTCGTTCGCCGGGACGTCCTCGGGCAGCAGCACCCGCAGCGCGAAACAGCAGGCCGACCGGGTGACGGCCCGCGGGCAGTTCACGTTGCCGGGCACCGCCGGCGAGGTGCCCGCGAAGTCGACCGTCAGCGCGTCGCCGTCGATCGTCACCGCCACCCGGATCGGGATGTCGTCATCGGTCACGCCGTCGCCCTCGACCTCGCCGGCGGCGGTGTACCGGCCGTCCGGCAGCGCCGCGATCATCGCCCGGGAGCGCCGCTCGCCGTAGGCCAGCACCTCGGCGAACGCCGTCAGCACGACGTCCAGGCCCCGGCGTTCGATCAGCTCGGCCAGCCTGGTGCCGGCCAGCTGGTTCGCCGCGGCCTGGGCCCGCAGGTCGCCGCGGCGCAGCTCCGGCGTGCGCGAGTTCGCACAGATCAGCTCGAGGATGTCGGCACGCCACTCACCGTCGGCGACCAGCCGCACCGGCGGGATGATGAGCCCCTCGGCGTAGATCTCCCGCGAGTCGGCCGGCATCGACCCGGGGCGCATGCCGCCCATGTCCGAGTGGTGCGCCCGGGTCGCGGCAAAGGCGATGATCTCGCCGTTCGCCGCCAGCGGTGACACGAGCGTGACGTCGGGCAGGTGGTTCCCGCCGGCGAACGGGTCGTTGAGCACCCACACCTCGCCAGGCCTGGCACCGCGGGCGGCCACCGCCCGCACCGACTCGTACATGGCGCCGAGGTGCACGGGGACGTGCGCGGCCTGGGCGATCATCCGGCCGGCCCGGTCGAAGAGGGCGGCCGAGCAGTCGCGACGTTCCTTGATGTTGGACGAGTAGGCGCTGCGGACCAGCAGCGTCCCCATCTCCTCGGCGATCCCGGCGAGCCCGCTCACCAGCACCGACAGCGTCACCGGGTCCACCCGGCCATCTTCGCCCGCTATCCGGGCGCCTGTCACGGATCGGCCGGCCACGGCGGCCGGCCGGCCGGCCGGGACCAGCCCGCGCGACCGGATACGCGGTTCCCGCCACGGCCCGCCCACCGGTGCCGCCGACATCCGCAACATTCGCCAAATATTCGCTAAATACTCGCCAAAACATTGCCCTTCGCCCGTCCTGATGCCACCGGCGGCTTCGAAAAGGTCATTTTGTACTGTTTCACCGGCGAGTACGAAGATTTCCCGTGTGCGTACCTCCCGGGCCGGGCGGGCACTGGTACGGTCGGGCCTCGTCCCGGTCGGCGTGGGGCCGGCGGGCGGCGGCCGGGAACAGAACGGCCGGGCGCGGAACAGCCGGGCACAAACGACAGGGAACAGGAACGGCGCTTTGTCGAGCGGACCAGGACTCCGGACGGCGCGGCTTCCGGCGCGGCCGGCAGGCTCCCGCGCGTGTCCGGCCGGTCGGCGCCCGGGCCGTCCGTCCGATCACCACATCGCCACCGTCCTGGCAGGCCGGCGGGTACGGCGCGGCGCCAGCTCACGGACTGACGGGGCCGCGCGGCGCCGGCCCGCGGCCGGGCCGCGGGGAGAGCATGGCGAGTGGCGGGGAATTCCTGGGAACCGGAGACTTCTGGCAGCCGGAGGTGGGTATGCGCAAGTTCGTCATCATGGGCGTGCAGGGCAGCGGCAAGGGCACGCAGGCGAAAATGCTCGCCGACGACCTCGACCTCGTCCATATCAGCGTGGGTGACATTTTCCGCTGGAATGTACAGAGCCATACCAAACTGGGCGCCCAGGTCAGACGCGTCGTCGCCAGCGGCCATCTGGTCGGCGACGACCTCGTCGAGTCGGTGGTCCGGGACAGGCTCGCCAGCCACGACTGGAACTACGGCTTCGTCATCGACGGCTTCCCCCGCAACGCCCGGCAGGCCGAGTTCTTCCTGGAGAGCTACGACATCGACGGTGTGATCTACCTGGACCTGCCGGACGAGGAGGTCTACCGGCGGGTGCTGGCCAGACGCCTGTGCTCCCGGTGCGGGCTGGACTACAACCTCATCGCCAGCCGTCCCCGGGTGGCGGACACCTGCGACGTCTGCGGCGGCCAGCTGCTGACCCGTTCGGACGACAACCCCGAGGCGCTCGAGGTCCGGCTGCGTGAGTACCACGCCCGGACCAGGCCGGTGATGGAGATCTTCCAGCGCAAGGAGTACGTGGCGATCGTCGATGCCCGGCACCCGGCCGTCGACGTCCAGGCCGAGATCCGCGAGCACTTCGACCTGCCCAAGCTGTCGTAGCCCGGCGGCTACCGGCACGGAGCCGCCGCGGAGCCGTCGCGCGGTCGTCGTCGCGCGGTGCGCCACGACGTCCGTCCCCACGCCGTGGCGCAAGGGATACGGTACGGCCGGCGGGTCATGCTGGATTCAGGCGCGTCCTGACCGACCGGCCGGGACGCACACGCGATGCCTCACCGTATCCGGTGCACGACGTCAGGTAGTCCTCGAGAGGAGAGCGTTTCCGCTATGGGCAACGAGCAGCTCGTCCGGCCCGCGCCGGTCAGCGGATTCCCCGAGTGGCTGCCCGAGGTGCGGCTGGTCGAGCTGCGCTGGCTCGACGAGATCCGCCGGGCCTTCGAGCGCTACGGTTTCTGCTCGGTCGAGACCCCGTCCGTCGAAGCCCTCGACGTGCTGCTCGCGAAGGGGGAGACCTCCCAGGAGGTCTACACCCTGCGCCGGCTGCAGGCCGACGACGGCGACGACGGCGACGCCCGGCTCGGCCTGCACTTCGACCTCACCGTGCCGTTCGCCCGGTACGTCGCGCAGCACTTCAACGAGCTGGTCTTCCCGTTCAAGCGCTACCAGGTGCAGCGGGTCTGGCGCGGCGAGCGCCCGCAGGAAGGCCGCTACCGCGAGTTCACCCAGTGTGACATCGACGTCATCAACGTCGACCGCGTCCCGCTGTACTTCGACGCCGAGCTCCCCCGCATCGTCCACGAGATCCTCACCGGGCTCGGCATCCCCGCCTGGTCGGTCAACATCAACAACCGGAAGGTGCTGCAGGGCTTCTACACCGGGCTCGGCATCGGCGACCCGCTCGGCGTCATCCGGGTCGCGGACAAGCTGGACAAGATAGGCACCGCCGGCGTCGAGAAACTGCTCGCCAGCACCCTCGGGCTCACCCCCGAACAGATCACCGCCTGCCTGGACCTCGCCCACATCCGCGGCGGCGACACCGGCGTGGCCGACGACATCCGCCGCCTCGGCGTCACCTCCGACCTGCTGGACGAGGGCCTGGACGAGCTGTCGTTCGTCCTCGACGAGCTCTCCGACCTGCCCGCCGGCAGCATCGTGGCGGACCTGTCCATCGCCCGCGGCCTGGACTACTACACCGGCACCGTCTACGAGGGGAAGTTCGTCGACTGGCCGGACTACGGCAGCATCTGCTCGGGCGGCCGCTACGCCGACCTCGCCGGGTCGTTCATCCGCCGGCACCTGCCCGGCGTCGGGATCTCCATCGGGCTCACCCGGATCTTCGCCAAGCTCCTGGCGGAAGGACGCCTGGAAACCGCCGCGAGCTGCCCCAGCGACGTCCTGGTGGTGCTCCCCAGCGACGCCCGCCGGGCCGAGGCGAGGGCCACCGCCGCACACCTGCGCGCCCGCGGCTACAACGTCGAGACCTACCACGAGGCCGACAGGCTGGGAAAACAGATCCGTTACGCGTCACGCAAGGGCATCCCGTTCGTCTGGTTCCCACCCTTCGAGGACGGCAAGCCGCACGAGGTCAAGAACATGGCCAGCGGCGAACAGGTCACCGCCGACCCCCAGACCTGGCACCGCCCCTGACCCAGCACTGCCGCCTGACCTCTGACCCGGCGCAGCCCCTGTTCAGGCGGGCGCGGTGAACGCCCGAAGCTCGCCGCGCAGCCGGCTGAGCTCGTCGACGAGCACACCGTCCCAGGTGTCCGGCAGCCCCACGCCGTCGACCTTTACCTGCCTGCTGAGCCCTTCGCGCAGGCCACGCAAGCACTCCCGCAGCTTCTCCGCGGACGGGTGAGTGACAGCCCGGCCCGTCCGCGCGGCCTTTTCCTTCCCGTGCGAGGCCGGGCTGTCATTGCGATATCCAGCGATCCTGCCGGCTTCGGGAATACGGTTCTTGAGAGCGTTCCACCCGTTTTTGCCGTTCTTGCCCAGCGTTCCCTCGCACAGCACGGCCGCCCGCACGGCACAGCCCCAGGGATCGCTCTCCGCCAGCGTCTCCATCAGGCGGAGCCGGGCTCGCAACAGCAGGAAGGGCAGACGCTCCGGGCCCTCCGGCAGCCCGATGGATGCCAGCCACCGCGGGTCGAGCGTTGCGGACGGCCCGATGAAAGCCAGCCTTCGCGCTCTGTCGGCGAAGGGCCGCAGCCGCTGGGCGGAGCCCTGGCCGAGCAGCGCCACCGCGGCGCTGACGTCCAGGCACTCGAGCGCGGAAAGCGCGACCCGGGCCAGCTCGGCGTCACCGGCGACACGGTTGAGCACGGCCTCCCCGTCGATCTCGACGATCGACTCGTCCGAACCCGCACCGGAACGACGGATCTCCGCCAACCGGGTGGGGCAGGCGGCCGACAGGCCCCATTCGATACCCGCGAGCGTCAGCCCGAGCCCCTGTGGCTTCCGTCCGGAGCTCACGACGACCCAGATCTCCTTGACCGTGTCGAGATCGCCTTCCGCCTGGAGCGCGTCCCAGGTGTCCAAGCGGATGTCATCGAGATCACCGAAATCGATCCCACTTTTCAGGAGGATGCGGCAATCGATGTTCTTCCCACGCGCCTTTGTCTCCCACAGCCGGCCGACGGGCTCGGTCTTTTCGGACACGAGAATCCGGATGACCGGCGTGACGTTCTTACAGGCGGCCTTCTGGATGAGCGCATCCAGGCGGGGTGTCGGCGGGTCGTCACCTTCGACCGAATCCATGCCCATCGCAAGAAGAATAAGGGCACGCCGATCATCGAGATAACGCCACCGCGGGTAACCGAGCTCCACGATCTCCTCGTCATACCTGGGCAGATAGCTCTGGGTCTCGAGAAACCGGTCGATGATCCCCAGATCCCGCGGATTGGTCCGGTTCACGTGCACCAGATCCTTGGCCGCCATTTCGGCGTCCCACACCCGCGGCTCGAGCAGCAGGTCGAGCGCGGATGTCGGCACTTCCCGCTTGGCGCGGGCGGCGCGCAGCTTCCTGATCTCATCTTTGGACAGCTTGCTCCGCGGTTCCTTCTTCTGCGCGGCGCGGATCTCCCGGTCGGGAAAGCGACGCCTGATCAGATCATCAAGATCGGCGTCGACGCCGGCCGCGCTGTCCCGGGCCGCGAGGTTACGGACGCGGGCTTCCAGCCACGCGCGGAAGAGCATGCCGTCGACCACCTCCCGCCGGTCGATCCGTTCCAGCAGGACCCGGGCCAGTTCCTCCTCGCCGGTATCGTCCCAGCCGGCGCCACCAACGCCCTCGGCCACCAGAATCTGACGGTTGAGGCGGCGCTTCCACAGCTCTTCATTGTCCTGATCATGACTGGCCATGGACGCATAGAACCGGTGCCGGACGAGCCAGCGGTCGTCGTTCTCGTTCGCGCTCGGTATTTTCTCGCTCGGCAGGATGCGGTGGCCACCACGCTCGGCCAGGAGCACCAGATGCGGCTCCACCTCGCTTTCGAGCGCCCCGATCACCAATCCCATCGCCGCGTTGGTGGCGCCGCCGCCGAAAGTGATGTCGACGTGCGGCGGCACACCGGCGTCATGAAGCTCTCGCAGCCGCCGGCGTATCACCGGCCGAGTCCCCGCGAGATATGGTCCGTGGGCTTCGAGAATTTCGACGGCCCCCGGTGGAAAACTGACGCCGTACAGGCTGTCGGATTCCAGCAGCTTCTTGATTGCTTCGCCGAGCGACAGTGTCTGGCCCGAATCAGCGGGCTGGCCGGCACGGGGCCTGGTAACAACGAGAACGACCCGGTCGTACTGTGGGGCGCCGGCCGCGAACACCGCGATCAGCGGTGTTTTTCGCGCCGGGTCGACGCTCGTCGTCAACAGGCGTCCGGCTTCGTCCGGGCCGGCCGCGACGAGCTCGGCGAGCCGTTCCCGGAACTGCTCTCCGGATGACGCGCCGAGGTCGGCGGCCCCGACGAGATGGACGAGGATACGGCAGGCGCTCATGGTCTGGCGGTCGGTGGCCATCGCGTCTCGCCCTTCACGGTTGTGGGTCGATCTGTCACCTTCCCCTGACGGACGAGGCGGCCTGTCGTCCTGTCCGTCCCCGCTGTCCGTAGCCGCCCCGTCGTCCGCGTCGCCTGTCGTCTACGTCGTCCGTCAGGTATGGACGGGGACCGCCGGTCCCGGTCCTGGCGCTTTCCGGGGGCGGGGCCGGCGGTTACGGGACCCGAGCGCCGTTTACCTGGAGCAAGCACGGTTACTTTGGAACGGCCAGACGCGGGCCTGCCGGTCTCGTCCGTCAGAGGTAGGTGGAGGCCGTCCCCGGAGGGGTTGAAACCCAGCCGCGGGCTTCGTCCGTCAGGGGTGAGTGGACGGGCAGCCGTCGTCCCGGCGCCGGGACGACACACCGGGCACGGCAACACGCGGAGCGCACGGAAGGACCAGCAGATGGGCGTCACCTGTCACGTCGTCCTCATCGAGACGTCGGGGAACCAGAGCTTCATCTTCGAGACCACGAAGCGGCGGGAGAACGTCGGCGCCTCCGAGCTCATCTACCGGCTCGAGCGCTGGACGCTTGACGCGCTGCGGGCCGAGTTCCCCGGCTTCGGGCGGGACTGGCAGATCTCCGCCGGCCGGGACGCACAGCTTCTGGTGGCCGCGGCCGGCAGCGCCAAGGTGGTCGTCCGCGACCCGGACAGGGGAAGAGCCCTGGTCAGCAGGGTGACGACACGGGCGCTGCGGGAGGCTCCCGGTCTGGACGTGTGTGGCGTGGTCGGCGAAGGGTTCGACTGGGACGGCGTCCACCTGGAGCCGGGCCAGCGGCCGGTCAGCCTGCTCGCCAGGCGCTGCCGCGAGGTCCACGAGGCACTGCCGCAGGTCCGGGCTGACCGGCCCGGCCCGGCGGGCCGCTTCCCCCGCATCCCGATCGTGGACGAGTGCGCGGCCAGCGGCCTGCCCGCCCACGACGTGATCAGGGAGGGTGAGGGCCCGCGGTCACGGCAGCCCCGGGCCCGCCCGTCCATAGCCAAGCGGGAAGCCAGGGACGCCGGATTCCGCCGGCTGGCGGGCGACGCCGGCATCCCGTCGAAGAAACTAGAGAAGATCGCCGATCATCTGGAGGGCGTGCCCGACTGGGTCGCCGTCATCCACGCGGACGGCAACAGCCTCGGCCAGCTGTTCACCGGCCTGGGCACCACGGGCGACGGCGACACGCCGACCAGCGACCGTTACGCCGACGCTCTCGGGCCGTTCTCGAAAGCCGTCGACGCGTGCACCCGCGAGGCGTTCCGCGAGGCGCTGGAACACTGCCGGCAGGTGCTCCCCCACGGCCATGCCGTCGACGGTGAGGTACCGGTGCTGCCGCTGGTGCTCGGCGGTGACGACCTCACGGTGGTCTGCACCGGTTCCGTCTCGCTGGCCTTCACCGAGGCGTATCTCGTCGCTTTCGAGAAAGCCACCCGCGAGAACCCGGTCATCCAGCCGCAGGCTCCGGACGGGCTCACCGCCTGCGCCGGGGTGGCCGTCGTCAAACCGCACTTCCCGTTCTCCGCCGCCTACGACCTCGCCGAGGAACTGACGAAGGAGGCGAAGAAGACGGTCAAGCTGTACTCGGTGGGCCAGGAGCCGCCCGCGGACAGCCCCGACAGCCCCGACAGCCCCGCGGAACCGGGCGCGTCACCGTCGGCGCCCGGGGAACCGCGGCAGCCCCGGATTCGGCCCCGGTTCCAGCCACGGGCGTCCGCGTTCTCCTTCCACGTCCTGTACGACAGCGGTGGCAGCGATCCGGCCCACCTGCGCGACCGGATGCAGGTCGCGCCTGGCGCGGCCGACATCGCGGCCGAACCCGACCCGTGCAGGCGGCGGAAACTGCGGGCCCTGCTGTACGCGCAGCCCTACGTGGTCACCCGCGACATGCGTGAGCCGTGGACGGTGGGGCGCCACTGGGACGACCTCGCCCGGCGCGTGGCCGCGCTCACCGCCGCCTTCGGCCCGGCCGAGGGAACCGACGGACTCGACGGCACGGCCGAAGTGGGTGACCGCAAGCTGCCGACCAGCCAGATGCACGACCTGCGGGAGGCGCTGTTCCTCGGGCAGGACGCCGCTGACGGCCGGTTCCGCCAGCTGCTGGCGCGCTACCGCGACCGGGGGCTCGATCTCTTCGCCGGCCCCGGCTCCCCCAACG
>NZ_CEVIVD010000049.1:1291-6987 GCF_982290655.1 Protofrankia sp. CiP1_Cm_nod3 | reverse complement strand
CCCCCAACGGCCCCGGCTCCCGCGACAGCTCCGGCTCCCGCGACGGCTCCGCCGCCGGCACGGCCACTGCTGGCGGCGACGAATCGCTGTTCTGGCGGATCAGCGATCAGGGACTGCTCGACGGGCAGCCGCACCAGGTCACCGGACCGCCGGTCACCGGGCTGCTCGACGCGATGAACGCGGTCCAGCTCATGGGCGACCTCCCGGCCCGGCACAACCACACCCAGCGAGACGACCGCCACCGCCTCCCGGCGGGAGCGGACGGCAAGCCGACGACGACGGGGACATCGGCATGACAGGCCCGTACGACACAACCACACACCCGGCGGGCACACACCCGGCGGGCGGCCTCACTCTCGAGCTGACCCTGCACATGGACAGCGACTGGCACTGCGGCACCGGCCTGGGCATCCCCGGCGGGGTCAACAAACTGGTCAACACCGACCACGACGGCCTGCCGTTCGTGCCCGGCAAGACCCTGACCGGCGTCTGGCGGGACGCCTGCGAGCTCGCCGCCGCCGCGCTCGACAGCTCCCCGGCCCCGCTCCCCGCCCCCGCCGCGCCGACCGGCGCGACCGGTGGCTGGCACGCCTGGGTCGAGTTCCTGTTCGGCAGCCAGCCGGCCCTGTCCGTGGGCGGCCCGCCCAGCGAGGAACAGCCGCGCCCGGCGGCCCTGTCGGTGCGGCCGGCACGGTATCCGGCGGCGCTCGCGGCGGCCCTGCGCCCGGACAGCCGGCGTGCACTGCGTGACGCGGCCACGTTCGTCCGCCCCGGGGTGAAGATCGACCCGGACACCGGGCGGGCGGCGGAGAAGTTCCTCCGGTTCGAGCAGATGGCGCGCTGCGGCGTCCAGCTGACCGCGCGGGCGACGCTCGCGGGCTGGTCGGGCTCCCCCCGTCCGGACGAGGCGGGGCATGGGACGGGCCGGGAGGCGGGCCTGGACGACGAGGGCCGGTGGGCGGCCGCCGCGGTGCTGCTGCTCGGGGCGCGGCTGGTGGAGTCCGTCGGCGGCAAGCGCCGGCGGGGCGCGGGCCGCTGCCGCCTCGATGTCACCCAGGCCGAACCCGTCGCGGCCCCAGCCGGATCCGTCGCGGCCCAGGGGCCGGCGCCGCTGCCAGCGCTGCCGGCGCCGCTGCCGACGCTGGAAGACGTCGCAGCCTGGCTGCGGGCGCGCGACGGTGTCGCCCCGCCCGTCCCCGCCGTGCCCGAGGAGCCGGCGGCCCCGCGCGACCCAGCGCGTCCGGACCGGGCCGACTGGGAGATCATCGCTCTGCGGATACATCTGGACACACCGCTGATCGTGCAGGAACGCACCATCGGCAACGCCGTGCGGTCGCTGGACTTCGTGCCCGGATCGGTGCTGCTGCCCGGCGTCCTCCGGCGGCTGGCCACGGCCGGCGGGGCGGCCGGCGGGGCGGCCGGCGGATGGGATCCCGACGCGCTCGCCCGCGCCGGTGACCTCGTCGTGACCAACGCGACCGTCGACGTGGCCGGCGAGCGGGGCCGCCCGCTGCCCCGGACCTGGTTCCACGCGAAGGACGACAAGACCACTGCGGTCAACCGGCTGGTCGAGACGACATCGGAAGCGGGCGCCGCACCCAGGGCGTACAAGGGCACCTATGTCGGTGCGTCACCCGTCGACCGTGTCAGCACGGCGCCTGTCGGCACGGCGCCTGTCGGCACGGCACCGCCGGAGCCGGGGGCGGCGCCCGTGCCGGGACCCGCGTCAGCGCCCGCGTCGGACGACCCGAACCCGCCAACGATCACTATCCGTGAACGGAATCTGACGATCCATACCCACAACGTCATCGACGACCGGCGGCAGCGGCCCACGGCGGACGTGGTCGGCCTGTACACCTACGAAGCGCTCGCCGCCGGGTCGGTGCTGCGGGCGGAGGTCCGGGTGCGTGCCGGCCTGCTGCCCGTGGGAGCGCACGCCGCGCTCGCCGGCGCGTGGGCGCTCGGACGCTCCGCCAAGGACGACTACGGGCAGGTCACCGTGGCGGTCGAGGGCCCGCCGACGCCGTGGACGTCACCCCCGATATCCACGACGTCCTCAGCGGTTACGGCGTCTCCGGCAACCGCGACGCCACCGGCATCTCCAGCACCGGGCGTGCGGGCCACCGGAGCGGACG
Organism: Protofrankia sp. CiP1_Cm_nod3; assembly: GCF_982290655.1. Taxonomy (NCBI): domain Bacteria; kingdom Bacillati; phylum Actinomycetota; class Actinomycetes; order Frankiales; family Frankiaceae; genus Protofrankia; species Protofrankia sp. CiP1_Cm_nod3. The sequence goes on along the minus strand of NZ_CEVIVD010000049.1, from coordinate 4,852 downwards.
CCATCCAGGATGGGACGATCATCGTCTGGCTGCTGTCGGACGTCCTGATCCGGGACCGGCGGCTGCGCCCGTCGACCGACCCTCGCGAGTTCGCCGACCAGCTCGGCGCCAGGCTGGGGGTGCGCCTGGAGCTCCAGGAGGCCGCCTCCTCCGAGCGGCTGATCAACCGGGCGACGGCGGTCCGGCGGGCCGAGTCGTGGCAGCGGAGCTGGGGCCTGCCCCGCCCGACCCTGCTGGGGCTCACCGCCGGCAGCGTCCTGACCTTCGGCGTGCGCGGGCGGCTCTCCCGCGAGCGGCTCGACCAGGTGCTGGCCGCCGGCATCGGCGAACGCACCGCCGAGGGCTTCGGCCAGCTCGCCGTCGACGACCCGCTGCTGCGGGCACGCCCAGGCCGGCTGCGAACGTACCCGCCACCACACAACGAACCGCCGGACAGCGAACCGCGGAACAACGAACCGCGGAACAACGAACCGCCGCGGACGCCGGTCGTCACCGTGCGGGATCCGGTCGCGCGCGAGACCGCGCGGGTCATCGAGCGGGAGGCGTGGCGGGCGCACATCCGACGTGCCTCGGCCACCATCGCCGCGGACGCTGATGGACGCCGGAACGCCCTGGGGCTCACCTCCGCCGGGAGGGACACCGAGCGGGTGAACCCGACCCAGCTCGGCGGGCTGCGCGCCGTCCTGAGCCGGCTGGAGGAGGACAAGGAGATCGGCTACTGGCTGAAACGCCTGGCCGAACGCTGGTCAGGCCAGGCATACCAGCAGGCGTATCAGCGGATCGACCCGCTACTACGGAAGCGTTCCATGGTCTGGGCGCTGTTCGGCCTCGGGCCGTACGACGACTCCGGCCCCTCCAGCTCCTCCGGCTCCACGGCGCCGCCCTGGCTGGCGGAGATCTGGGCGCTGCTCGGTATCAGCATCAGCCCGGACGGCCCGAACCGCCCAGCCCGCGATCTGACCATCACCGAGGACGGGGCGCGGGAGCTGCGCGAGGACACCAAGCTGTGGGCGGAGGCGGTCCGCACGCTCGTCACGAGCTGTCTGAGCGCCCACCACCGGGCGGTGGCCGGCGCGGACCCGTCAACCACCTCGGACGGCCAGCTCCACGACGGGGTGACGGCATGACCGCGTCGAACAGCGCGGCCGGACCGGTTCCGGCCGCACCCGCCGGCCCACCGCCGGTCCCACCCGCGGCCCCGGCCGGCAGGCGGGCCGGGCGAGCCGGACGGGCGATGGTCCGCCGGCTGCGGGTCCACGGCTGGCTGCGGCTGGAGACGCCGCTGCACGTCGGAGGCGTCGGCGACGACCCGTCCGTCGACCTGGCGCTGGCCGTGGACGGGCTGTCACGGCTGTACGTACCGGGCACCAGCCTCGCGGGCGCGCTGCGCGCCTTCGCCGGCCGCTCGATCGCCGACCGGCTGGTCCTCGACGACATCTGGGGCAACGTCCCGCAGAACACCACCCGGGCGAACGGTTCCCGGCAGAGCTCCGGCAACGGCTCCAGCGGTTCCGACGACGGCTCGACGAGCCGGATCGTGGTGCACGACGGCCTGGTCACCACCGGCACCGATCTCGGCTCCCCGTTCCCACCGTCCCGGGTCGAGGCCCGCACGGGCATCGGCATCGACCGGGTGCTGGGGACCGTCGCCGAGGGCTTCCTCTACGGCCGGGCCGTGCTCCCCCGCGGTGCCTACCTGCGGCTGGGCATCGACCTGGAGTCGCCCTACCGGGAGCGGGACGCCGACCCGGCCACGGCGATGCTCGGCACCCTGCTGCTCGCGCTCGCCGGGGGCCGGGTCCGGCTCGGCGCGGCCCGCACCCGCGGTCTCGGCTCCGTCGTCCTGGCCGGCGAACCGGAGATCGTGGAGCAACGCTTCGACAGCATGGACGGCCTGCTCGGCGCCCTCGGCCTGCTGCCGGCGACACCGACAGCGTCGGGGTCGGGGCCGCCGGCAGTGACGTCGGCGGCAGCGGCGGCTCCAGCCGGAGCGCCCGCCGCGCTGACGCCGACGGATCTCGGCGGCAGGGACCCGGACGCCGATCTACTCAGGGTGACCATCGTCTGGCGTCCGACGTCCCCGGTGATGGTGCGCTCCGCGGTGGACGGGCTCTCGATCGACGCGCTTCCCCTGGTCAGCGGAATCGGCTGCGACGAGGTAGCGCTCGTCCTGCCCGGCAGCTCGATCAAGGGCGCGCTACGGTCGCATGCGGAGCGCATCGAACGGACCGCCCGTGCCCGCGACGCCGCCCATCCTCTCGACGTACCGGCCGGGCCGCAGCGGTCGGCCCGGTTCCGGGAACAGCTCGACGACCTCGCGGCGGTGAACGCCCTGTTCGGCTCCGCCGGCACGGCCGTCGGCGGCGACGGATACGGCGACGGCAGCGAGGACAGCAGCGGGGACGCTGGTGGTGACGGCCGCGGCACGCGGGCGACGCGCGGTGTCGGGGCGCTCGGCGCGGACGACTGCTACTCGGAGCAGGCCATCCCCGCCGATCTCTGGCGCGCGCTGAACGGCGCGCACGTCACCGGGCTGAGCAAGCCGTCCGACAGCGGCCCGACCCGGTCGTGGGACAAGGCCCGGGCCCAGGTGCCGCCGAAGGTCCGGGAGCGCCTGCGGGAGCTCGGCATGGACCAGGCCGACCATGTCGCCATCGACCGCTGGACGGGCGGCGCCGCGGACAAGCGCCTGTATAGCACCCTCGAACCACACCATGTCACCTGGCAGGACCTGCTCCTGACCGTCGACCTGCGACGGCTGAACCGCTTCGATACCGCACCGGCGGGCTCCGGCGACCCGGCGGGCTCCGGCAACCAGGCGGGCACGGCCGGCGAAAGCGCCGGAAGCGGTACGAAACGCGGGAACGACGCAGGCAGCGGCGGCCAAGGAAACGGCGGCGGCCTGGCACGGCCGGCGCTCGCGCTGCTGCTGCTCGTCCTGCGGGACCTGCGAGCCGGCCGGCTCCGGCTCGGCCACGGCGTGAACCGCGGCCACGGCGACATCATCGTGGAATCGGTCAGAATCAGCGGTTTCCCCGGGCTCTCCGACGCGGAACGTGATTTCGACGACCTGCTCCGGGAGCCGGCGGTCGCCGCCTACACCCGGAGCTGGCAGGACTACCTCGATCGGGACCACCTCGATCGGGACCGTCTCGATCAGGAGCGCCCCGACAAGGACCGCGCGGACGGGAGGCCGCTGTGACAACCCACACCGCCGCCATCATCACCCTGCACACCGGCAGGTCGACGAAGATCTCGCTGCCGGACGCGATCCGCCAGGCCAACATCGGCGACGCCGTGGCACTGCTGGCGAGCGCGCGGAAGTACACGGTGGCCAGGCTGTCCGGCGGCCGGCTGACCATGCCCGGCAGCCGCTCGTTCGCGGACGGGGCCGGCGTCGCCGGCACGTCCACCGAACGGGAACTGCCGCTGCCGACGTCAGGCCCCGCCGCCGTCTTCGAAGCGCGGATCTTCAACCGGGACGCGGAGCTGCGCTGGCTGCACGAGCGTGACGGGCTCGGCACGGCCGTGCTCCTGTCGGAGTCACCGGCGCTCTGCCAG
>NZ_CEVIVD010000049.1:0-1225 GCF_982290655.1 Protofrankia sp. CiP1_Cm_nod3 | reverse complement strand
CCGTCGCCCCGCTGACAGCCATCGACAGGATCAACAACAAGTACCTGCTGTGGGGCCGACCGCTGCGTCCGAACGGCTCACAGAACCCGAACACATCACAGGCCTCGGACGTTCCGCGGAACGCGGACGCCACGGGCGGGCCGCTGTGGGTACGCCTGGCCGAGGCCCGGATCGGCCTCCTCGACGTGCCGGTGCCGCGCGCTCCCCGCGAGGACGAATGCGTCTTCCTGGAAACCATCGAATACGTGACGACCGACGAACACGCGGCAACCGACGGAAACGCGACGGCCAGGCCCAGGCACGGCAACGCCTATGTCGCCGAGGAACGGCTCGTCGGTCTGGCCTCCGCCCTGCCGTCCGAGCGGTCCGAAGCCGACGACGACCCACAGCGACCCGACCCTCTCCCGGAGGTGACCCGATGAGCAGCAGCTCCGGCGTCGTGACCTGGAAGACCAGCCCGGACGGCACCCGCCGGCTCGTCATCATCGAGGACAGCGGGAGCGAGCGGCGTTTCAACCGCCGCTTCCTCGACCCAGCGCTAACCACGCTGAGTGACGACGATCTGGCCGGCCGGCCCGTCGAATACGACTGGTCAGGTGGCCAGGCCAAGCGCGTCCGGGACAAGGGCGCCTCCGTGACAGCCCCGCCCAACACGGCCGGCGGCGAACCCGCCCCGACCGGAGCCGAAACCGCCCAGGGCGGATCAGCGCAGGGCGGATCGCCACCGGGCGGATCGCCGCGGGACAGGTCGGGGCCGGCCCCCGCGCCCGGCCCGTCCACACGCCCGCGGCCGGCGGCCCAGCGGGTCACCCGTCAGCCCCCACGTCACATGGCGCCGACACGCCCGTCCCGGCGCACGGCCGGGGACTGGCAGACGGGCGCCGCCGGCATCCCGGGCGAGACGCGGCAGCGCCCGCCCGAGCCGCTGAACGCGTTCGTCAACCCGTACGGGTTCGTCCCGGCGCCGCACCGCGACGAACGGCACCAGACCCTCGGCGACGTCGGCGTCCCCACCACCGACCGTGACCGCCTGCCCGGTCACGACCGGCTCCACGAGGACCGCTGGTCGGGCACGATCGGCGTCACCCTCACCGTCGGCACGCCGCTGCTACTGCTGGACACGCCCTTCCTCAAACGTTCCCAGGACACCGGGCACGCCACCTACCCGGTACTGGAACGGAAAGTGCCCGCATCCGACGGCCGTGAGGAGACCCGGCCGCACCTG
>NZ_CEVIVD010000048.1:31719-36904 GCF_982290655.1 Protofrankia sp. CiP1_Cm_nod3 | reverse complement strand
TGTTCACCCTGGGATATCTTTCGATATCCTTCCGGGACAACTTCTCGAATTTACTGAAGGAATCTCGTTGAGTCAAACCGCCCCGGATCATCCGGTGGCCGCCTCGACGACTCCCCCGAACACTCACAGTGAGTGTCGGGCCGGGGATGGGGGCCATCCGAGTGGTGAATCTGGTTCGGATGTCTCCCGGCTTTCCGCCGGCAGAGAGAACATTACGGATGGCCAACGGGATCGTCAAACGCCAGAGGCTTTTTGATCTGTGATGTACATCACAGCTCCTGGATGTCGCCTTGACGCACCCGTCTGGTATGCGAGTATCGCTGGCTGCCACCGCACAGGTCGGCCGTACGGCCGCAAGGACGGCCACCGTCCAGGGTGGGGACCCACCGTCACCGCCGCGGCCCGCCGAAGAACACGGTCGGGACAGCGGCGACGGTAGGGACAGCGGCAGACGAGGACGACGACGCTGGCAGTGGAGACGGCGCTGGCGACGAGGGCGGCGCTGGCAGTGGAGACGGCGCTGGCAGGGACGGCTGCGACGGGGATATGGGCGGCGCCGGCCTCCGCTGGCCACGCCGCGGGCCGCTGACCGACGCATCCCCGGCGATCCACAACCGCCATGGCCGGTCCTGGGCGGTCCTGATCCCGATCCGGGGCCCGCGGGCGACCCGGGCCTCGTCGATCCAGGGGCCGGCGCTGAGCACGAGTGCTCCTCCCCCGGGTGCACCCCCGCCCGTGGACGCCCTGGGCAGGCCGGGCAGCACGCACGGCACGGCACGCCCGCCGGGACCGCCAGGGCCGCCGGCATCAGGAGCACCGGGAATGTCGGAGGGGCTGGGTACAACGGAGGAAACGCCGCGGAGATCAGGAGCGCCAGGGACGCTGGGGACGCTGGGGACGAGGTCGGCGCCGTTGAGGGAGCCGTCGACGGCCAGCGCCCGGGCGAGCCTTCCCGGGCCCCGGGCCAGCTCCGCCCGGCGCAGGTGCGTACGGCCGCGCACGGCGTCCGCCGCCCCCTCGACCACCTCACCCGCACGCAGCAGGACAGCGGCCGCCGCGCCGGGCGGCCCGCACACGATGTTCACGCACCAGTGCATCCCGTACACGAAGTAGACGTACAGGTGCCCGGGCGGCCCGAACATCACCGCGCACCGCGGGGTCGGGCCGCGGAACGCGTGCGAGGCGGGATCGTCCCGGCCGCCGTAGGCCTCGACCTCGGTCAGCCGGACGACGACCCCGCCTCGGCACAGCCGGACGCCCAGCAGGTCGCGGGCGACGTCCAGCGGCGGCCGCGCGTAGAAGCGCCGGTCCGCGACGCTCAGACGCCTCCCGCCCACTCGCGGTCCCCGCGCAGGCGTTCGGTGACCGCGGCCAGCTGCTCGCGCACCCGGGCCGGTGCCGTCCCGCCCGGGGCCGACCGGGCCTCCAGCGCGCCCTGGACGGACAGCACCGAGCGCACGCCCGGGGTCAGCCGGGGATTGATGGCCGCCAGCTGCTCGGCGCCGACATCCTCGAGGCCGACATCGTGCGCCACGCACCAGGCCACCAGCTGCCCGACCGCCTCGTGCGCCTCCCGGAAGGGCACCCCGCCGCGGACGAGGTGTTCGGCCACATCCGTGGCCAGCGCGAACCCGTCCGGGGCTGCCTCGGCGAGGCGCTGACGGCGCACCCGCATCGTGGCCACCGTCCCGGCGGTCGCCGGCAACACCAGCAGGAGGGTGTCGACCGCGTCGAACACCGGCTCCTTGTCCTCCTGCAGGTCGCGGTCGTAGGCCAGCGGGAGCCCCTTGAGCGTGGTGAGCAGCCCGGTGAGCGCCCCGATCAGACGGCCGGACTTGCCCCGAGCGAGCTCGGCGACGTCCGGGTTCTTCTTCTGCGGCATGAGCGAGCTGCCGGTGGCGAAGGCGTCGTCCAGTTCGACCCAGCCGAACTCGCGGCTGGTCCACAGGACGATCTCCTCGCCGAGCCGGGACAGGTGCACGCCGATCAGCGCGGCCGCGAACAGGAACTCCGCGGCGAAGTCACGGTCGGAGACGGCGTCGATGGAGTTCTCGAACGCCGAGTCGAAACCCAGTTCGACAGCGACGCCGTGCGGATCCAGCGGCAGCGAGGAGCCGGCCAACGCCCCCGCCCCGAGGCTGGACACGGCGGCGCGGCGGTCCCAGTCCCGCAGCCGGTCGACGTCCCGGGCGAACGCGTGGACGTGCGCCAGCAGCTGGTGGGCGAACGAGATCGGCTGGGCGTGCTGGAGGTGGGTCATCCCGGGGGCGGGGGTGTCCACGTGCGCCGCCGCCTGGTCGACGATGGCCTGCTGGAGCTCGATCAGGCGGGCGGCCACCTGGCGGGCATGATCCCGCAGGTACATCCGCAGGTCGGTGGCGACCTGGTCGTTGCGGCTGCGCCCGGCGCGCAGCTTGCCCCCCAGCGCGCCGAGGCGTTCGAGCAGCCCCCGCTCCAGCGCGGTGTGCACGTCCTCGTCGTCCACGGTCGGGCGGAAGCCGCCGGTACGCACCGCCTCCGACAGGTCGTCGAGCGCGGCCAGGATGGCGGCCAGCTCGCCGTCGTCGAGCAGGCCGGCGCGGTGCAGCACCCGGGCGTGGGCGCCGGAGGCCCGCAGGTCGTAGGGGGCCAGCCGCCAGTCGAACTGGACGCTGACCGACAGGCGGGCCAGCGCCTGCGCCGGGCCGCCGGCGAAACGCCCACCCCACAACCTCGTCGGCGACGAGGACGGGGACCCGGATCCGGATGCCGACGAGGCGGGCCCTGCCGGCTCGGGCCCCGGCCGGGACACGGTCGGCTCGGTCGCCGGCTGGGACGCGCCTGGCTCGGGCACGGCCGGCTCGGAGGCCGTCGGTGGCTGGGATGCCGACACGCTCACCGCGACAGCCGCTGTTCCCGGGCGGCCCACACCTTGCTCGGCAGGCCCCACAGGTCGATGAAGCCGCGGGCGTCGCGCTGGTCGAACTGGTCGCCGGCGTCGTAGGTCGCCAGCGCGTGGTCGTACAGGCTCGCATCGCTGCGCCGTCCCACCACCTGGGCGACCCCGCCGGCGAGCCGGATCCGCACGTCGCCGCTGACCCGGACGCTGGCGTTGTCGACGAACGCGTCCAGCGCGGCCCGCAACGGCGAGTACCACAGGCCGTCGTAGACCAGCTCGGCCCAGCGCTGGTCCACCCCGCGCTTGAACCGGGCGAGGTCACGCTCGAGGGTGAGGTCCTCCAGGTCACGGTGGGCGGTCAGCAGGGTGATCGCCGCCGGGCACTCGTATATCTCCCGGCTCTTGATCCCCACCAGCCGGTCCTCGATCAGGTCGATCCGCCCGACGCCCTGCGCGCCCGCGCGGGTGTTCAGCTCCGCGACCAGCTCCGGCAGCGGCAGTGCGCGGCCGTCGAGGGAGACCGGGAGGCCATCGGCGAAACCGATCGTCACCTCGTCCGGGTCCCGCGCGAGCGTCGGGTCGGCGGTGTAGACGAAGACGTCCTCCGGCGGCTGTGCCCACGGATCCTCGAGCACGCCACACTCGGCGGTGCGTCCCCACAGGTTCTGGTCGATGGAGTAGGGGGAACGTGCCGTCACGTCGATGGGCAGGCCGCGTTCGTCGGCGAAGGCGATCGCCTTGTCCCGGGTCATCCCGGAGTCGCGTACCGGCGCCAGCACCTTCAGCTCCGGTGCCAGTGCCATCACGCCGACCTCGAAACGCACCTGGTCGTTGCCCTTGCCGGTGCAGCCGTGGGCGATGGCCCCGGCGCCGAAGGTGTGCGCCGCCTCCACCAGGTGGCGGACGATCACCGGCCGTGACAGCGACGAGATCAGCGGATAGCGGTCCATGTACAGGGCGTTCGCCCGGATGGCGGGGGCGACGAAGGAGCGGGCGAACTCCTCCCGCGCGTCGACCACGACCGACTCCACCGCCCCGCAGGTCAGGGCACGCTGCCGGATCGCCTCGAGATCCTCACCGCCCTGGCCGACGTCGACGGCCAGGGCCACGACCTCCGCACCGGTCTCGGCGCCGATCCACCCGATGGCCACGGACGTGTCCAGACCACCCGAATATGCCAGTACCACGCGGTCAGTCACCGCTGATCAACCTTTCCTCTCTGCGTTTTCCGTGTTCCCGGGGTGTGCTCCCGGGGTGTGCTCCCGGGGTGTGCTCCCGAGCGGTTGTGCAGTTGTGCCGCCAGGCGCCGGTGCGCCCGTCAGGCGTTGTGCCCAGCTCCGGCAGCTCCGGCAACGGCTGCCGCCGGGGCCGGTGTCGTCCGGGCCCGTAGCTGGAGCACCGGTGGGTGGTCCCCGTCCTGTTCCGGCCGGGAGAGCTCTTCGGTCGGGAAAGGTGGGTACGGAAACGGCTACCGCGACGACCGTCCGTCCCTCACTTTCATGATTTCACGCTTCGGCGAAGCTCGATCACGGGCCATTGATCGATTGTGGAACGCCTCCGAGCTGTCTGACCAACACCCCCGCCGGTCAGGCGGCTGAAGAACGGCCGGCCGTCGTGGCTGAGCGCGCCCGGCCAACCGGCCGGTCAGCCGCCCGGGGCGGAGCCGGGGCCGACCAGGCCGACGAAGGCGTCGCTGGTGCGGCCCTCAGCCAGGCCGAGCAGCCGGGCGGCCAGCTCGGGACCGGTGGGAACGGCACCGGCGGCAGGCGGGCCGCCGGCGGCCACCTGAGCTGACCGGCACACCACCAGCACCGTGTCGTCGCCGGCGATGGTGCCCATGACCTCCGGCAGCGACGCGCGGTCCAGGGCCGAGGCGAACAGCTGCGCGGCACCCGGCGGGGTCCGCAGGACCACCAGGTCGCCGTTGGCCTCGGCCGAGACCAGCAGCTCCTCGCAGAGCCGGCCCAGCGGCAGCCGCACCGACTCGGCCGGCGCCAGGTTGACGTCGACGGCGTAGACGAGCCCGCCCTGCGGGCTGCGCACCTTGGTCGCGCCGAGATCCTCCAGGTCGCGTGACAGCGTCGCCTGCGTGACCTGGACGCCTTCGGCCGCCAGCAGCCGGGCCAGCTCCATCTGCGAACGCACCGGCTGCCGGGCGATCAGGGCGGCGAGCCTGACCTGGCGGGCGTGCTTGGTCAGCGGCACGGCCGCGTGCCGCACCGCCGTGGGCGGCTGCGCCGCCACGATGCTCTCGGGCCCCCGCGCCCCGGCCGTCCGGGCTGCCGCGGTGGCTTCCGCCACCTGGAT
>NZ_CEVIVD010000048.1:24701-31435 GCF_982290655.1 Protofrankia sp. CiP1_Cm_nod3 | reverse complement strand
CCACCTGGGTGGTCGCGGTGGCATGACCCCGGCGGCCCGTCATGGCGTGCTCTGCCCGGTCAGCGCGGTGGGGAACGGGTGCGCCGCCGCGTCACCCGCCCGGCCGGCGGCCTGGTCGGGCTCGTCCAGCAGGGACGGATCCAGGAGGAAGGACAGGAGTGCCTTCTGCGCGTGCAGCCGGTTCTCGGCCTGGTCGAAGACGACCGAGCGGGGGCCGTCGATCACGGAACCGGCGATTTCCAGATCGCGGTGCGCCGGCAGGCAGTGCATGACGATCACGTCGTCATCGGCCGCCTCGACCGCCTTCTCGTCCAGCTGGTACGGCTGGAAGACCAGCGACCGGCTCTCGCCCTGGTCGTCCTGGCCCATCGACGCCCAGACATCGGTGTAGAGCACGTCCGCGCCGGCGGCGGCCACCAGCGGGTCGTGGGTCACCACGATCTCCCCGCCGGTGCTGGCGGCGATCTCGCTGGCCTGCCGGACCACCTGCTCGAACGGCTCGTACCCGGGTGGGGAGGCGACCCGCACCCGCATCCCGGCCAGTGCGCCGGCGAGGACCAGCGAGTGCGCGACGTTGTTCCCGTCCCCGAGATAGGCCAGGGTCAGGCCGGCCAGGGCGCCTTTCCGCTCCCGGATCGTCTGCAGGTCGGCGAGCGCCTGGCACGGGTGGGCATGGTCGGACAGCGCGTTGACCACCGGCACCGACGCGGCCGCGGCCAGCCGCTCCAGCCGCTCCTGCGCGAACGTCCGTATGACGATCATGTCGACGTACCGGCTGAAGACGGTGGCCGTGTCCTCGATGGACTCGCCCCGGCCGAGCTGGGTGCTCGCCGCGTCCACCACCACCGGGTGCCCCCCGAGCTCGGCCACGGCGACGTCGAAGGACAGCCTGGTCCGGGTGGAGGGCTTCTCGAACAGCAGGACCACCGACCGGCCGGCGAGCGGCCCGGGCCCGCCGCTGCCCGAACGGTCGCCTGTGCGGCGGGCCGCCTTCAGCCGGTCCGCCGCGTCCAGGATGGCGGTCTGTTCGGCCGGTGTCAGGTCGGTGTCGAGGAGGAAGTGCCGGATCGTCATGAGACGGCGTCCAGGGCGGACATGGCGGGGAGCGCCGGCGGGCGCGGGGCCGTATCCCCGGCATGCCGCTTCGCGACACGCCGGGTTCCCGCGCGCGGGACGCTGTCGGGGTGCACCGTCATGCGCTGACCTTAGAACGTCCGCTGGTGGACCGTGACGGCCCGGCGGCCGCACCGCCACCGGTGCCGTCCGCGCCGGCGGAGGTCACGGCCTGGTCGGCGATGGCCGGCAGCGCGGCGACGAACTCGTCGGCATCCGCGGCCGAGAGCACCAGCGGCGGGGCCAGCCGGACCGCGTCCGCGCTCACCGCGTTGACCAGGAAGCCCGCCTGCCGGGCCGCGGTCTCGAAGGCGGCGGCGAACGGCGCGTCGAGCTCGATCGCCAGCCACAGCCCACGGCCGCGGACCCCGGTCACGCCCGCGGCGCCGGCGCCGCGGATCCCGTCGGCGAGCCGGCCCCCCACCCGCACCGCGTTGTCGATCAGACCGTCCCGCTCGATGGTGTCCAGCACGGCGAGCGCGGCGGCGCAGACGACCGGCCCCCCGCCGAAGGTGCTGCCGTGCTCACCGGGACGCAGCAGCTTCCCCGCCGGGCCGAAGCCGACGCAGGCCCCGATCGGCAGGCCGCCCCCGAGCCCCTTGGCGAGGGTGACGACGTCCGGGACGACGCCCTCGACCTGGTGCAGGAACCAGGCGCCGGCCCGGCCGATACCGCTTTGCACCTCGTCCAGGACGAGCAGCGCGCCGGCGCGGTCGCAGATCTCGCGGGCCGCCTTCAGGTAGCCCGCCGGCGGCGCGACCACGCCGCCCTCACCCAGCGTCGGTTCCAGGAACACCGCGGCGGTGCGCTCGCCGACCGCGTCCGCCAGCGCCGCGGCGTCGCCGTAGGGGACGAAACGCGCGCCGGGCAGCAGCGGCTCGAACGGCGCCCGTTTGGACGGCTGGCCGGTAATCGACAGGGCGCCCAGGGTCCGCCCGTGGAACGAGCCCTCGGCCGCGACGATCTCTTCGCGGCCCGTCCGCCGGGAGATCTTGATGGCGGCCTCGTTGGCCTCCGCCCCGGAGTTGCAGAAGAACACCCGGCCGTCGGCGCCGCCGAGCAGCCCCAGCAGGCGCTCGGCCAGGACGATCTGCCGCTCGTTCACGTACAGGTTGGACACGTGGCCCAGGCGGCCGATCTGGTCGCGGACGGCCTCCTGCACGGCCGGGTGGCAGTGCCCGAGGACGCTCACGGCCACCCCGGCGATCAGGTCCAGGTACGCGCGCCCGTCGGCGTCCCACACCCTGGTCCCCGCCCCGCGCTCGAGCGCGATCGGCGGCCGGCCGTAGGCCGTCATGATCACAGCGTCCCGGCGGTTGAGCAGATCGTCGTTCACAGGGCTCCTCCCGTGGCGGGGTCTGTTCCTACGGCAGAGGTTTCTGTTCCTACGGCAGGGGTTGCTGTCCCCGCGGCAGGGGTTGGCGTGCTCGGATCCGCGGCGCGGCGGGCGGGCGGCGCGGGAGCGGCCACCGCCGGGGCGGCGTCCGGTGTGATCAGGGTGCCGATGCCGTCGTCGGTGAAGACCTCCAGCAGGACGGCGTGCGCCACCCGGCCGTCGAGGACGTGCGCCTGCGGGACACCGCCGTGCACCGCCCGCAGGCACGCCTCCATCTTCGGGATCATGCCACTGGCCAGTGTGGGCAGCAGGTCCGCCAGCTCACCGGCGGTCAGCTCGCTGATCACCTCGTCACTGTGTGGCCAGTCCGCGTACAGCCCCTCAACGTCGGTGAGGATGACCAGCTTCGCCGCGCCGAGCGCGGCGGCGAGCGCCGCGGCGGCGGTGTCGGCGTTGACGTTGTACACCCCGCCGTCGATCCCGCGGGCCACCGTGGCGACCACCGGGACCTTGCCGGAGCCGAGCAGGGCGGTCACCGTCTCGGGGGCGACCTCGACAACGTCGCCGACCAGGCCGATGTCGATCTCCTCGCCGTCCACGACCGCCAGGCGCCGCCGGGCGGTGAACAGGTTGGCGTCCTCGCCGGAGAGGCCGACGGCGAACGGGCCGTGGTGGTTGACCAGCCCGACGACGTCCCGGTTGACCTGGCCGACCAGGACCATCCGGACGATCTCCATCGTCTCCGGGGTGGTCACCCGCAGCCCGCCGGCGAACACCGACTCGACTCCCAGCCGGTCGAGATGCGCGGTGATCTGCGGCCCGCCGCCGTGGACGACGACCACCCGCAGACCCGCGTAGCGCAGAAAGACCACGTCGGCGGCGAACGCCTCGCGCAGCGCCGGGTCCTTCATCGCGTGCCCGCCATATTTGATCACGATGGTGGCGCCGTGGAAGCGCGACAGCCAGGGCAGCGCCTCGATGAGCACCTGGGTCTTGGCCAGGGCGGCATGGCCCCGCGCGAGCGTCGCCGGCCGGCCCAGGGCGGGTACGGCGCTCACGTCGAGTACGCCGAGTTCTCGTAGACGTAACCGTCGGTGAGGTCGTTCGTCAGGACCGTCAGTTCGCTGCCGCCGGCGTGCAGGTCGATGCGGATGGCGACCTCCCGGCCGGTCAGGTCGACGAGCTCGCGCGGCTCGCCCGGGGCACCGTCGCGGCACACCCACACCCCGTTGATCGCGACGTCGACGGCGTCGGGCTCGAACGCGGCACGGGTGGTCCCCACCGCGGCGAGCACCCGGCCCCAGTTCGGGTCGTTGCCATAGAGCGCGCACTTGAGCAGGTTGCACCGCGCCACCGCCCGGCCGACCTCGAGGGCGTCGTCCTCACCGGCCGCGCCGGTGACGGTGACCGCGATCGTCTTGGTCGAGCCCTCGGCGTCGGCGACCAGCTGCCCGGCCAGGTCGGCGCAGGTGCCGGTCACCAGCCCGCCGAGCGTCCCGGCGTCGACACGCACCCCGGACGCGCCGCTGGCCAGCAGCAGCACGGTGTCGTTGGTGGACATGCAGCCGTCGGAGTCCACCCGCTCGAAGGTGGTGCGGCAGGCGTCCCGCAGCACCTGGTCGGCGGTCGGCGGGTCGACGACCGCGTCCGTGGTCACCACCACCAGCATCGTGGCGAGCGCCGGCGCGAGCATGGCGGCGCCCTTGGCCATCCCGCCTACCGTGACCCCCGCCGCCGCGCGCACCGCCTGCTTGCTGACGGTGTCGGTGGTGCGGATCGCCTCGGCGGCGGCGGCGCCACCGGTCGCCGCCGCCTCGGTGACCGCCTTGGCCACGCCGGGCAGCAGCAGGTCCATGGGCAGGCGTATCCCGATCAGCCCGGTCGAGCAGACGGCGACCTCACCGGCACCCAGCCCGAGCAGGGCCGCGGTGTGCTCGGCGGTGTGGTGGGTGTCGGCGAAGCCGGCCGGGCCCGTGCAGGCGTTGGCGCCGCCGGAGTTCAGCACGACCGCCCGCAGCCGGCCGTCCACGAGCACCTGCCGGGACCACCGCACCGGCGCGGCCTGCACCCGGTTGCGGGTGAACACGCCCGCGGCCGTGTCGAGGGGGCCGTCGTTGACGACGAGGGCGACGTCCGGACGGCCGGAGGGCTTGAGCCCGGCCGCCACGCCCGCGGCCCGGAAACCGGCCGGCGCCGTGACACTCACGATCCGATCCTCACGATCATGCCTCCTGCCCGCCGATGATTATGCGGTGCCGCTGGACGGCCGTGACTCGCCCGTGGACGACTGCCATCCGTTTTCGGCGAGCCGTCCGCTTCTGCGCTACCGCCTGCTTTCCCATGGCTGTCACCTGCCCGGCCGTCTCCTGCCCGCAGGCGGATTCCTGTTCCTGCCCACGGACGGATGCCCGCCCGCAGGCAGGTCTCCGCCCGTGGGTGAGCGTCGGCGGTGGGGCTGGTCACGGGGCCACCCCCTGTGCGGTCAGTCCCGTTGTCTCCGGCAGGCCGAGCATGAGGTTCGCGCACTGCAGTGCCTGGCCCGCGGCCCCCTTGCACAGGTTGTCGAGGGCGGCGACGACCACCGCCCGTCCCGCCTGCTCGTCCGCCATGACCTGCAGGTGGACGGCGTTGCCGCCGAGAGCCGCCGAGGTGTGGGGCCAGCGGCCCGGCGGCAGGACCCGCACGAACGGCTCGTCCGCGTAGGCCGCGAGCAGCGCGCCGCGCAGGGCGTCCGTGGTCACCTCGGCGCCTTTTCCGGTGCCTTCTCCGCGGAGGCGGGCGGTGCAGGTGGCGAGGATGCCGCGCGGCATGGGCGCGAGCACCGTGGTGAACGACATCGACACGGGCGTGTCGACCAGCCCGCCGAGGGCCTGGAGGATCTCCGGGCGGTGCTGGTGGCTGCCGACCTTGTAGGCGGTCAGGTCGCCCATGACCTCGCTGCCGAGCAGGTTCGCCTTGGGTGAGCGGCCGGCGCCCGAGGTGCCGCTGGCCGCCACGACGACGACGTCCTCGGTCTCGACCAGCCCCGCGGCCAGCAGCGGGGCGAGGGCGAGGGTGACCGCGGTCGGATAGCAGCCGGGGGCCGCCACCCGGTCACTGGTCCGGATCGCCTCCCGTGCCGCTGGCAGCTCCGGCATCCCGTATGTCCACGCGCCCGCGTGCTCGCCGCCGTAGGCCCGGCGCCAGGCCTCGGCGTCGACGAGCCGGTGGTCGGCACCCAGGTCGACGACGCGGGCGCCGGCCGGCAGCGTCGCCGCCACCGCGGCGGACGCGCCGTGCGGGAGCGCGAGAAAGACGATGTCGGCGTCGGCCCCGGCAAGGGCCGACGTGTCGACGAAGACCCGGCCCTCGAGGCCGGGCAGGTGCGGGTGGATCTCGGTGACGTCGCGCCCGGCCGACGAGCCCGCCGCCAGCGGGCCGATCTCGAGCTCCGGATGCCCGAGCAGCAGGCGCAGCAGCTCCCCGCCCGCGTACCCACTGGCCCCGGCCACCGCCGCTGTCATCCCCATGACTGAAAACTTATACATAGCATTTCATGAACATGCAATACCTTGCCGTGGGAAGTTGCGGCGCGGCGTTTCCTCAGCTCCTCCCGGCACCCGCCGGGCCGCCAGACCCCGCACCCCGTCGGGCGACGCCGGGTCGCCCGCCGGACCAGGACGGGCCCTGCGCCAGCCGCCCCGGGGCCCGAGCCCCGACACGACCACCAGGAGCGCGTCCGAGCAGACACACAACAACACAAACATGCTGGCGTGCGAACACGTAGCGACACACAATGACACGCAGCCATATGAACACTCGGAGTAATTTTCTTGCTACCCTCCGCGATGTTTGGGTGTAGATGACGACACCCACCGGTTCTGAGGAGCAGAGATGTCTCGTCGACGATGGCGGATCGGAATATGGGCGGCGGCAGTGACGGCCACAGTCGGGGCGGTGGCCCTGCCGGCGGCGGCTGTTGCCTCCCCGGGAGTGTCGGGCACGACCCCCGGCTGGGACATCCGGCTGCGTAGCGGCATAGTGCAGGCCTGGGGCCGCAATGACTTCGGGCAGCTGGGCAACGGCACCACCACCAACAGCCCGGTACCCGTCCAGGTCTCCGGCCTCACCGGCGTCACCGCCGTCGCGGGCGGAGGGAACAGCGGGTACGCGCTGCGCCGGAACGGCACCGTCTGGGCCTGGGGACTGAACAGCTCCGGGCAGCTGGGCAACGGCACCACCACCAACAGCCCGCTACCCGTCCAGGTCTCCGGCCTCACCGACGTCACCGCCATCACCGGCGGTG
>NZ_CEVIVD010000048.1:8817-24119 GCF_982290655.1 Protofrankia sp. CiP1_Cm_nod3 | reverse complement strand
ACTGAACAACTTCGGCCAGCTGGGCAACGGCAGTGCGGCCTTCTACAGCCCGATACCCGTCCCGGTCTCCGGCCTCACCGGCGTCAGCGCCATCGCCGCCGGCGACTTCGCCGGGTATGCGGTGGTCGGCCGGTGGGACCGCTGACCGAACCGGATAATCAGATCACGGATACGGAGACACGAAACAGCTGACCGTCGGGGCGGCATGACACAGCCCCCACGTCCGTTGAGGCTGAGGCGACAACTTTGTCGCCTCAGCCTCTTTTTATCGCTTTATCGCTTTATCGCTTTATCGCTTCAGCCTCGACCGCACCCGGAAAGCCGGCGCCGGAGAGCAGATGCAAGACCGGGACCAGGTCCAGGTCCCCACGGCGTCGGAAGCCGGACACTCCTGACCCTGGCCGCGCCGGACGGTCGACGCTGTCAGATACCACCGGAGCAAACGGACAGCACCGGAACAGGCAGTCCGGGCCCGGCCACGGGCCTACACACAGGAGCGGGACGTTGAGAATCGGAGAGGAACGCGATATGGCGACAGCGACCGCCACATTCGCCACGCTCACCGCCGACCTCCCGGCCGGCAGGCGCGTAGTGGCACGGCGGGCAACGGCGCGGTACGCGACCACCGGGCGCGTGGCCCGGGTTCCGGCCGGACCGGTGGTCGCTGCTGGTTCGTCGTACCGGACGGGGCCACGGTGACGTTCTTCGGCGCCTACCTGGCGCTCCTGCTGATCCTGCTGATCGTCATCATCGGTGCACGGGTCGTCCTGTCGCGTTCCCATGACGTACCGCCCGTGGACCCGCGCAGCCTCCCCCTCGACGATCTCGGCTTCCTCGCCGGCGGGGCGAGGCGGGCGGTCGAGGCGGCGGTCGTCGCCCTGCATGACGAGGGCCGGGTCGCCCCGGGCAGCCGGCGCTCCGTACTCGTCGCGGCCGGCCCTCCACCGGAGGGCGGGCATCCCATCACTCGTACGGTGTATGACGTCATCGCCACGGCGGGTGAGATGCGGCTCGCCCACGTCCAGCGGGCCGTCGCGGGCAGCCCGGCCGCACAGGCCACCCGCGCCGGATTACAGGCGGCACGCCTGGTGCCGTCCGCGGAACAGGCCCGCAGGCTCCGACGGTTACGCCGAACTTTTCTGATCATGGTGGTCCTGGGTGTGGCCGGCATCCCGTTCGCCGTCGTGGCCGGTGACCTCGGTGCCTTCTTCTACCTGCCGGCGGCGTTCATGATGTCCATGGCCGCCATCGCGGTGACGATCGTCCCGC
Organism: Protofrankia sp. CiP1_Cm_nod3; assembly: GCF_982290655.1. Taxonomy (NCBI): domain Bacteria; kingdom Bacillati; phylum Actinomycetota; class Actinomycetes; order Frankiales; family Frankiaceae; genus Protofrankia; species Protofrankia sp. CiP1_Cm_nod3. The sequence goes on along the minus strand of NZ_CEVIVD010000048.1, from coordinate 22,850 downwards.
GGACCACGCACGCCGGGCGCCGGCTCCTGCGGGACGCCCGTACGCTCGCGCGGAGTCTGGGCCTGGGCGGAATTCCCGGGCAGCGTGGGGTCGCCGTGGCGCTGTTCGGCCCGGTCGTGCTGTGGCGGACCGACCCCCTGCTCGCCCGGCAGCTCGGCCTGCCGTTCGTCGCCACCTCCTCCGGGAGTTCGCACAGCTCCTCCTCGGACGGCGGGTCCTCCTCGGACAGTGGGTCGTCGTGTGGCGGTAGCTCCTCCTGCGGTGGTGGCGGTAGCGGATGCGGCGGCGGAGGGGGATGCGGTGGCGGCGGCAGCGGGTGTGGCGGCGGCGGAGGATGCGGTGGCGGCGGATGCGGCGGATGATCATTTCTGGACGGGCCAGCGGCACGTTGCCGCGAGGGCTGGGGATCGGCTGGCGGCCGGAACTCGCCGCGTTCATCACCGAACGGAAGGATCTGGGGTTCGTCGAAGTAATAGCCGAGACCCTGCACACCCACGGCCCACTGCCAGCCGGCCTCGACGAGCTGGTCGAACGTGGCATGCCGGTGGTGCCGCACGGCGTCGGCCTCGGGCTCGGCGGCACCGAACCGCTCCAGCCGGCACGAGTGGCGCACCTGGCCGCCGTCGCCGAACGGGTGCGAGCACCCCTGGTGAGCGAACATGTCGCCTTCGTACGGGCCGGCGGCCTCGAAGCCGGCCACCTGCTGCCGGTCCCACGCACCCGCGAGGCCATGGACGTGCTGGCCGCGAACGTGCGGGCGCTGTCCGCCGAGCTTGCGGTACCACTCGCTCTGGAGCATCCGGCCGCTCTGCTGCGCTGGCCCGAGGCGGACTTCGACGAGGCCGGCTTCCTCACCGAGCTGGCCGAGCGCACCGGCGCGCTGCTCCTGCTCGACCTCGCCAACCTGCGCGCCGACCAGATCAACCACGGGGTCGACCCACACCGCTTCCTTGACGCGCTGCCGTGGGAGCGCGTCGCCTACATCCATGTGGCCGGTGGGACGGTACGCGGCGGGCTCTACCACGACACCCACACCCACCCCGTCACCCGTGAGGTCCTCGACCTGATACATGCGGTAGCCGACCGCTGGGCAGACCGGAACCCACCCCCGCCGGACCCGGCCCGGAACCCGGAGCTGGGACCACAGTCGCAGCCACAGCCGCAGAAAACGAACGAGCACCATGTTGATCATTCGGGATATTCCGGATGCTCCGACCGGCACAACCGTTCCAGCCACGCGGCCACGGGCTTCGGCAGAATACCGGCGATCATGCTTGAACGCGACGGCCGCTACCCGTCCGTGTGGGAGCTCACCGGCGAGCTGAACACCATTGCCGCCGCGGCCGGCCACAATTCCGGACCGAACGCAAATACCAGCCCAAGCAGAAACACCAGGCCGGCCAGAAATGTCAGCCTGGTCGGCAATACCAGACCAGCCGGAAACAGCAGACCGGACGGCGGGACAGAACCGGGCAGGAATACCCGCACAGGTGGCAGCCCCAGCCCAGACGGCATCGATGCCAGGCCAGACAGCGGTGCCGAGCGGGACGGTGATACCCGGGACGGTGGTACTGCGGGTGGGCTGCGGCAGACACAGGGCGAGCTCGTCCGTGCGCTGGTTGGCGGTGGGCCGGCCCCCGCCGGATTCGGCCACGGGCGGGTCGCGTCGACCAGGGCCGCGCTGCTGCGCAAACGCGCGGACGCGGCCGCCCGGGCCTGGCCGGCGCTGTCCTGCCTGCCCGACTTCCGCGTCAGGTTCGCCGCGTTCGCGGACGGCCGCCCACCCGCCGGGGCGTACGCCGACGGGGTGGCCTTCGCCCGCGCTGTCCGGAGTGATCTCGACCGCGAGGCGCGGGCCGAGCAGCTGCTGGCAGCGCTGGCACGCCGACGGCTGGCAGTCGCCATGGACCGGCGCGGCAGCGGGCGTCCGCTCGTCGCGGTACGAGTGCCGTTCGTAGGAACCCGTGTCCTCGGCCTCGACCGCGAGGACGACTGACACCGCGGCGGCCGACACCGCGAAGACGGCCAGCACGGTGAGGGCTGCTGACCCGGCGAGGGCCCCGGCCCCGGTCGAAACGTCGAACCGGGGCCGGCCAGCTCAGGGTCGGGATCTGCCGGAACCAGGCCGGTCGAAACCAGGTCAGGTGCGTAGGACGGCGCCGGTCAGCCGGGTGGCCTCGGCGATCGCCACGTCCCGCGCCGCGTTGGCCTCCTGGGCGGTCAGCGTCCGGTCCACCGCCCGCAGCCGCAGGCCGAACGCGAGTGACCGCTTCCCCTCACCTATCTGGGATCCCTCGTAGACGTCGAAGAGGGTCAGCGCTTCCAGCAGGTCACCGGCGCCACGGCGCAACGCCTCGGTGACGCGCGCCACCGGCACGCCGGCCTCGACGACCAGCGCGATGTCACGGTCGGCCGGCGGGTAGGTGGACACTGCCGGGGCGGTGACCGGCGGGCGCGCCAACGCGATCTCGATCACCGTGTCGAGATCGAGCTCCATGGCGCAGGCCCGGGCCGGCAGCCCGTACGCCGCGATCACGCGCGGGTGCAGTTCCCCGGCGTACCCGACCACCTGGCCGTCCGCCGACAGGCGCGCGCACCGGCCCGGATGCCACGGGGTCAGCGCGTCCGCCGTCACGGTCAGGTCCACACCGGTGGCCGCCGCGACGGTGTGCGCCGCGTCGATGGCGTCCTGCCAGGTCGCCGGCTGTCCCGGGCCCCACCAGCCGGCCGGCTCGCGACGGCCGGTCAGGACGACGGCCACCAGCCTGGGCTGTTCGGGCAGGACAGCGTTGAGCGCGGCGATCTCGGCGTCGTCGGGCCGGCGGTCGACCGCCGGAGTCGGCGGGGTGGCGGCCGTGGCCGTGGCGCGGAAGACCAGGCCGGTCTCGAACAGGGCCAGGTCGGCCTGCCCCCGGCCGATGTTGCGGATGGCCGCGGCGAACAGCCCCGGCAGCAGGGTGGTGCGCAGGTTGGCGGCGTCCTCGGCGATCGGGTTGGCGATCCGGACCACCGCCGCCCGGGTGTCGTCGCTGGTGAGCCCGAGCCGGTCCGGGGTGTCGTCCCCGACGAACGGGACGGTCAGGACCTCCACGTAGCCCTGGTGGGCGAGGGCGGTACCGACCGCCCGGCGTATCCGCTGGCCCCGGGTGAGGCCGCGGCCCGCGGGCAGCCGCGGGAGGGTCACCGGGATCGTGTCGTACCCCTCCAGGCGGATGACCTCCTCGACCAGGTCGGCGGGCCGGGTCAGGTCGGGACGCCAGGACGGCGGGACGACCAGCAACGCGCCGTCACCGACACTGTCGCCGTCGGCCCCGGCGGGGGCAACGGCGTCGGCAATGGCCTCGGTGCCATCGCCGACACCATCACCGGTGCCGGCACCGGTGATGGTGTCGGCGACCGCGCAGCCGACCTCGGCCAGCCGCCGACGGACGATCTCCGCCGGATAGGGACGCCCACCCAGACGGGCCGTCTCGGCCAACGGGAAGGTGATGAGACGCGGCGCCGGACGGTGATCGATGTCGGTCACCCCGGCCTCGGCGGTGGCGCCGGCGAGCTCGGTGAGCAGGCGCAGAGCGGCGTGGGCCGCCGCCGGCGCGAGCGCCGGGTCGACGCCGCGCTCGAACCGGCGGGACGCCTCGGACCCGAGCTGGTGGCGCCGGGCCGTGCGGGCCACCGCGACCGGGTCGAAGTGGGCCGCCTCGATGAGGATCTCGGTGGTGTCGGCGGAGATCTCGGTGGAGGCACCGCCCATGACCCCGGCGAGCGCCACCGGCCCGGAGCCGTCGGCGATGACCAGGTCCTCCGGGTCGAGTTCACGCTTGACGCCGTCGAGGGTGACCAGCCGCTCCCCCTCGCGGGCGCGGCGCACCACGATCGGCCCGGACAGTTTCGCCCGGTCGAAGGCGTGCAGCGGCTGCCCCAGTCCCAGCATGATCAGGTTCGTGACGTCGACCGGTACCGAGATGGGCCGCATGCCCGACAGGGCGAGCCGCCGGGCCAGCCGCAGCGGTGTCACCGCGTCCGGCCGGACCCCGGTGACGACCCGGGCGACATAGCGGCTGCAGGCGGCGGTGTCCTCCACCACGACCGGATACCCTGCCGCGTCCTGTCCAGCTCCGGTCTGTCCAGCTCCGGTCTGTCCAGCTCCGGCCTGTCCGGACGCGGTTTGGCCGGACGCGGTTTGCTCCGGCACCGCGCGCTCGCGATCATCGCCGCGGCCCGCGGGCACGGGCACAGAGGCAGCCTCGGCGGGGTCGTCGAAGGGCAGCCCGAACGCGGCCGCCGCCTCCCGGGCGATCCCGCGCACGGACAGGCCGTAGCCGCGGTCCGGGGTGACGGCGATGTCCAGCACGTCGTCGGCGAGGTCCAGCAGCTCGGCGACGTCGGTCCCCACCGGGGTGTCGGGCGGCAGGACGAGGATCCCGCCATGGTCGTCGCCGATGCCCAGCTCGCTGGCCGAGCAGATCATCCCCTCGCTGAGCTGTCCGTAGGTCCTGCGGGCGGTGATGGTGAAACCACCGGGCAGCACCGCGCCGGGCAGGGCGACAGCCACCCGGTCACCGACGGCGAAGTTGAACGCGCCGCAGATCACCCCTCGGGTGGCGGCCTCAGCCACCCGGACCTGCACCCAGCGCACATCCTTCTTCTTCGTCCGGACGATTTCGATCGAGACCACCTCGCCGACGACGACGCCGGCAAGGTCATGCCCGACCGGCTCGACGGCCTCCACCTCGAAACCGGCCCGGATGAGCGCGTCGGCTACCGCCTTCGCCGGCGGCAGGGCCGGGACGGCCTCCCGCAGCCACGACATCACGATCTTCATGGTCAGTTCCCCGTCCCGAACGAGAGGCCGAAGCGGACGTCCCCGTCGACGAAGTCCCGGATCTCGTGGACGTCGTGGCGGATCATCGCGGCGCGTTCCAGGCCCATCCCGAACGCGAACCCGCTGTAGCGGGCCGGGTCGACCCCGCAGGCGACCAGCACGTTCGGGTCGACCATCCCGCAGCCCCCGACCTCGATCCAGCCCTCGTCCGAGCACACCCGGCACGGCTGGCGGGCCGGCTCGCCCCGGCAGGCGAAGCAGGCGACGTCGAGCTCGGCCGACGGCTCGGTGAACGGGAAGTAGGACGGCCGCAGCCGGGTGGCCAGCCCCGAGCCGAACAGCGCCTGGGCGAAGACCTCCAGCGTCCCGCGCAGGTCGGCCATGGTGATGCCCTCGTCCACCGCCAGGCCCTCGAGCTGGCCGAACACCGGCGAATGCGTGGCGTCGACCGCGTCGTTACGGTACGTCCGCCCCGGGCAGACCACGTACACCGGCAGCGGACGGGACAGCAGGGTGCGGATCTGCACCGGTGAGGTGTGCGTGCGCAGCAGCAGCCCGCTGCCCACCGGGTCGACGTAGAGGGTGTCGTGCGAGCTGCGGGCCGGATGGTCCGGGCCGAGGTTCAGCGCCTCGAAGTTGAACCAGTCGTGCTCGGCTTCCGGCCCCTCGGCCACCTCGTAGCCCATCGCCACGAACACGTCCACCAGATGGTCGGACAGGGCGGACAGCGGATGGCGGGCCCCGAGCGGCCGGCGGGTGCCGGGCAGGGTGACGTCGACGCGCTCCTCGACGAGGACGCGGGCGTCCCGCTCGGCGGTCAGCTCGGCCAGCCGGGCCTCGTAGGCCGCGCGGATCGCCGCGGTGGCGGCGTTGTGCCGGCGGCCGGCCTCGGCCCGTTCGGGCGGGGGCAGTGCGCCGAGCGCGCGGCGGGCGAGCGCCAGGGGTGCGCCCCGGCCGTCGAGGTGCAGGGTCCGCAGCGCGGCGAGCTCGTCGAGGTCGCCCGCGGTGGCGATCGCGGCGGACGCCTGGAGGCGCACCTGCTCGAGGCGGTCGGGGCCGAGCGCGCCGGGATCCACCGACGCCGGGTCGCCACGCTGCGAGCTGGGACGCTGCGAGCCGGGACGTGGATCGGGACGGTCCGGCTCCGTACGCTCCGAGGCAGCACGGTCCGGAACAGCGCTGTTCGAGGCAGCACTGCCTGGTTCGGGACGGTCCGCGCTCGGACGTACCGGACCGGCGTGCTCCGGACCGGTACGTCTGGAGCTGGGGTCGCCGCCGGCGCTCGCTGCCGAGGGGTCGGGCACGTCCGACCGGTGCGGGTCGGCGCTCTGTGTGGACGGGGGCACGCTGGTCATCCTCGTTGATGGTGTTGCTCGTCGATGGCGGTTGTCCGCCGGCGGTGTGTTCTGCGTCTGTGTCTATGTCAGGTGTGTCTATGTCAGGTGTGCCTGTGTCACGTATGTCCGTGTCACGTCTGTTGTGTCCGGGTCCGGGGCTGCCGGTGGTGCCGGTTGGGGCCCGCACCGGTTCCCCGCCACGGTATGGGAAGTCCGCACGCGGCGGGCAGGCCGCCAGCCTGATCCAGGTTTGATCCAGGCTGGTCGTCAGGCCGATGCCCCCTGGCCGGGTGGGCTCGGCACGGCCGGGGCCCCGGCCGGGGCGCCCGCCGGGTGGTTACCGCTCCTCGCGTCGGGTCGGACGACCGTCCGCCCGTATCGGGCCGTCCCCGCCGCCGGGTCTGGCAACGGACCGGACGGGCCGGCGGCGGGGACGGTCAGGCGAAGACCGGTGCCCCGGCGGGCACCACGAATCGGAACTCCGCGCCGCCGCCGGGCGCCCGGCCGACCGTGATGCTCCCGCCGTGGGCCTCGATGAGCGCCCGGGCGATGTAGAGCCCGAGGCCGGTGCCGTTCCCGCGGGTGGCCCCGCGCCAGAACTTCGTGAAGACCCGGGAGGCGCTCGCCTCGGGCACGCCCTCGCCCTCGTCGGCCACGCTGACCTCGGCGCCGCCCGGGGTGCCGCGCATGACGATGGTGACGGTGCCGGCGCCGTGCCGCAGAGCGTTGTCCACCAGGTTGTGCAGCACCTGCTCGATCTTGTCGGAGTCGAGCCACATCTCGGGCAGCTCGCCCTCGGTGCGGACCACGAACCGGTCGTGGGTGGCCTCACCCGCCGCGATCTTGCCGTCGACGACCCGGCGCAGGGTCTGCCCGAGGTCCACGATCTGCTTGCGCATCTGGATCCGGCCGGAGTCGATCCGCGAGACGTCGAGCACCTCCGCGAGCAGCCGGGTCACCCGGTCCGCGTCGGTGTTGACGGTGTTGAGCATCAGCTTCTTCTGTTCTTCGGTGAAACGGTCCCACTTCGCCAGCAGGGTGGCGGTGAAGCCCTTGACGCTCGTCAGCGGCGAGCGCAGCTCGTGGGCGACGGTCGAGACCAGGTCGGCGCGGTTGCGTTCCATCCGCTCCCGGCTGGCCGTGTCCCGCAGGGACAGCGAGACGTGCGCCAGCTGCCCGTCCACCCGGACGTAACGAACAGTGACGTTGAGGTCGCGTTCGTCACCCGGGCGGGCCAGGGTGAGACGGCGTTCGGGCTGGCCGGTCACCCTCGGCAGGCCGCGGGTGACCCGCGAGCACTCCCACCAGTCGTTGCCCCGCTCGTCCAGCAGCGGCAGGACGTCGATGAGATGCCGGCCCGGGGCCACGGTCGCGGGCACACCGGTGATCCTGGCGGCGGCCGCGTTGAACACCTCGATCCGGCCCTCGCGGTCCAGGATCACGATTCCGTCCGGCAGGTCGTCCCAGTTCATCGGCAGCGTGGGTGGTGGCTGGGCGGTGGCGGCCTCGCGGCGGCCCACCCCGTCCGCCCGCGGGCCGGGGGCGGACAGCGCATCCCCGTCGACCTCTGGCCTGCGGGCCTGGTCGGGAGCCGACGTGACCGTGTGCGTCACAGCCGTTCACCTCCCCCGACGCCTGCCGCGCCGGATCCGAGCCTCGCCTGTGCGCGCGCTGACGCGTACAGGCAGATCGCCGTGGCCACCGCAAGATTCAGCGACTCGGCCTGACCGTACACCGGTACTCGAAGTACCGCGTCCGCGGACACTACGGTAGCGCGCGGCAAACCTCGTGCCTCGTTACCGAACAGCCATCCGGTGGGTGTGTCCAGCTCCCCCGCGTCCTGCGCGGTGTCGATGTCCCGCGGGGCGGAGGGAGTGGTCGCCACGATACGGCAACCACGTGCCCTGACCTGCCCGATGGCCTCGGCCACGCCGATGTCGGTGACGACCGGCAGGTGGAAGACGCTGCCCGCGGACGCGCGGACCGCCTTCCCGCCGAACGGGTCCACCGACGAGCCGGCGAAGACCACCGCGTCCGCGCCGGCGGCGTCCGCCGACCGCACGATCGTCCCCGCGTTGCCCGGGTCCTGGGTGTCGACGCAGATCGCCACGAGCCGGGGCGCGGCGAGGTCGGCGATGCGGTGGCGCGGCTGCTCGGCCAGGGCGACCACCCCCTGCGGGGTCACGGTCTCCGACAGGGACGCCACCGCCTCGTCCGAGACGACCCGCACCGGTACGCTCGCCGCGCCGACGAGCTCCCCGTAGCGGCCGGCCGCGGACGAGCCGACGAATATCTCCCGCAGCGCCCCGACGGCGAGCCCGGCGGCGACCGCCTGCGGTCCTTCGACCAGGAACTCTCCCCGGGCACGCCGGACCGCCGGACGGCGCAGGCGCCGCGCGGCGAGCACCCGCGCCGAACGCGGGCCAGCGGGCGGGTCCGAAGCCACCGAGGGACGCGGAACCGAGGGGCGCGGGAGAAAGCTGTCCGGCAGCCCCCTCAGGCCGCCTGGGGCTGCTGCGGGGCCGCCGACAGGGCGGCTCGCGCCACTTCGACCAGCGCGGTGAACGCCGCCGGGTCCGTCACCGCGAGGTCGGAGAGGATCTTGCGGTCCACCTCCACGCCGGCCAGGCGCAGCCCCTGGACGAACCGGTTGTAGGTCAGCCCGTTCTGCCGCGCCGCGGCGTTGATCCGAGTGATCCACAACTGGCGGAAGTCGCCCTTGCGGGCCCGCCGGTCGCGGTAGGAGTAGGTCATCGAGTGCAGGACCTGCTCCTTGGCCTTGCGGTACAGCCGGGAGCGCTGGCCCCGGTACCCGCTGGCCTGCTCCAGGACCGTCCGGCGCTTCTTCTGGGCGTTGACCGCCCGCTTGACCCTTGCCATGAGCTGGAGAACTCTCTTTCGGTCGTGGCTGTCAACACCGCAATCACGCAACACCGCATTACGCAACACCGCACGGCACCGCGTCGCGCGACAACCGGTCGCGCGGCACCGCGTCACACGGCACCTTGTCGCCCGGTGCCAGGTCACGCTGTGCCCGGTCGCGCGACGCCGCGTCGCACGGCACCGGCTGGCGCGGCTCCCGGTCGGTGGGAGCGGCCGGCCAGCGGCCGGAGACAGCATGAGCGTATTCTTCGCGCCGCCGGGGGCCCGTAGCACCTCCCCCGAAAGGGATCAGTACCTCGGACGCCTCGGCATCACCCCGAACGAGGTAAGCCGGCGGCTTACGCGTCAGGGGCCGCCGGGGGCCGGCGAGGTCAGCGTGTCAGCAGCTTCTTGATGCGTCCCTCGTCCGCCGGGCTGAGCGTCACCTCGTTGTACAGCCGCCTGGTGCGCCGGCTGGACTTGTGCTCCAGCAGATGGTTGCGGTTCGCCCGGCGGCGCACCACCTTGCCGGAACCGGTGATCCGGAACCGCTTGGCCGCACCGGTGTGGGTCTTCGTCTTGGGCATCTGAGAAGTCCTGTAATCGAGCGGTGATTGATCTCTGACTGATCTGTGACTGAGCGCGCTGGACAGTCGGGTCGTCGGCGGTCGGGCGTCGGTCGTCAGGCCCGGGCGGCCGGCTCTGGCACGCGCTGGGGCCGGGAGCCCTTGTGCGGAGCCATCACCATGGTCATGTTCCGGCCGTCCTGCTTGGGCTGGGCCTCGACATAGCCGAGATCCGCGACGTCCGTGGACAGCCGCTGCAACAGCCGGATGCCCAGCTCGGGCCGGGACTGCTCACGGCCACGGAACATGATCGTTATCTTGACCTTGTCCCCGGCCCGCAGGAACCGCACCACGTGGCCCTTCTTGGTCTCGTAGTCGTGCGGATCAATCTTCGGCCGGAGCTTCATCTCCTTGATGACCGTCTGGACCTGGTTCTTCCGAGCCTCGCGACGCTTCTGGTCGGACTCGTACTTGAACTTCCCGTAGTCCATGAGTTTGCAGACCGGCGGCCGGGCCGTCGGCGCGACCTCGACGAGGTCAAGATCGGCCTCCTGGGCGAGCCGCATCGCCTCGGCGATGGCGACAATGCCGATCTGTTCGCCTTCGGGGCCGACGAGGCGCACCTCGGGTACCCTGATCCGGTCGTTGATGCGGGACTCTACGCTGATGTGGTTCCCTCCGTGACTCGACGCGCGGGCACGACCTGCCGCTGCGGAGCCCTGCGCCCGGATGACCCGGACACCCGACCGACACGCCGTCATACAACGGCTCGGCCGACCGGCGACCCGGCCGTTGTACCGGCAACAGCATCCTGCGCCGGCAACGACATCGGGTGGGAGGCAAGCCTCCGCTTGGCCTTGTCACAGGACCGGGCCGTTGTCGGGCCCCGGTCCGGATAACAAGCGGTCGACCGACAGCGTAGCAGAACGAGCCGGATACCACGATCACCTGACCATGGGACGCCAGCCCCACCGGCCGGGCCCGTCGTCACACGAGCGTGAACCCTGTCACACGCGCACCGGCCCACCGCCACCGGCCGGGCGCCGCCCGCCGGCGCGCCCCACACGCCCCCCGATGTTCCCCGCACTCCCCTCGACGCACTCCACACGCGGTCCGCGGTACGCCCTCACATGGCCGCGAGCTGGTGCAGCAGGTCGCCGTCGATGGTGGCCATGACCGGGCCGGCGATGTCGAGCACGATGGCGCGGTGGCCCGCCCGTACCGCCTCCGCGCCGAGCAGCCGCCCCGGGACGGGCACCGGCCGGGCCGCCCGCCGCCACCGGGCCAGGGCGTCGACGCCGCTGAAGGCCGGGATCGCGGTCGCGCCGGACGGCACCCGCAACGTCACCAGGACCATCTCGGAGGTCTTCTCCGCCCCGGTGCCGCCGTCGGCTTCCACCAGGCGCGCCTCGATCGCGACGAAGACCCGCGCACCGGCCAGCGCCGCCGCCACCGCCGGTTCGTCCCCGCCGGCGAGAGCGGCCCGCAGCGCCTCGTCGGCACCGCCCTGGTCACCCTGGCCGGAGGGGGTCAGCAGCTCCCGCTTCACCGCTCGACCTTACGCATCCTCACGCATCCCCGCCCGCTCCGGGCGCGCGTCTCCCGCGCACACCCTCGGCGCATACGCACCGACACGTTCCGGACGCCACGACTCGATGCGCCACCTGCTCGCTCCTCCCCGCCGTCCTGTTGCCGCCACGGCCCGCAGGCGCCGGTGCGCGGTCACCGCGGGCGGCCTCCGGCCCCCCGGGGAAGATCAACCGGCCACGGGGTCCACCGCGGCGGCGAGCTCGCCGAAGGCGGCCCGGGTACGGCGCCGCAGGTCGGACCAGGCCGCCGCCCGGCCATCGGTCAGCACGGGGTCGAACGGGACGACGACGATGGTGTGGGCACGCTCCGCCAGCCGCGCCAGCCGGCGGCGCGCGCGGCCGGGCCACCGCGTCGGGACGGTCTCCACCACCGCGATCGTCACGGAGCCGGCCAGCTCGCCCCGGCCGGTGCCGGCGAGCGCGTCCAGCGCGCCGTCCACCGCCGACAGCGCCACCGTGCTGGCACGCACGGTCAGCACCAGGGTGTCGGCCCGGGCCAGCAGCGCCGCCGGCAGCGGACGGCTCCAGCCCGGCGGGCTGTCGAGCAGCGCCACCTCGTACCACTCCCCGACGGCGTCGAGTGCCCGGCCGACCTCCTCGACCCGGCCGGCATCCTCGGCGGGGCGCCCGCCGGCGTCCACGCCCGCCGCTCCCAGCATGACGTCGAGGCCCGCCCGCGCCGGCCCCGCCAGGCCCACCGGCCCTCCCGCGCCCGGCGGGCCCGCCGACACCACCAGGCCCGCCAGCCCTCTCACACCCGGCGGCCGCGCCGACACCAGCGGGCCCGCCGGGCCCGTCCCGCCCGTCGCACCGGCGCCGGCGGCGAACCGGCGGATTTCGGGTAACTCGGGCAACTCGGGTGACGGCGGCGGCAGCCCGCTCGCCGCGCGGGCGGTCTCCCCTGGCCCAGGCGCTGGGCCCGCTCCCCGGCCGGCCAGTGGGCCCAGCCGGGCGGCGAGCGTCCCGGGCTGGTCGGCGGACACGTCCACCGCGATGATCCGGTCACGGCGGGACGCCGCGAGCGCCATCGCGATGCCAGCCGTCACCGTCGTACGTCCGCAACCGCCCTCGAGCCCGCCGACGTGCACCCACCGGCACCGGGTCTCGACCGTGTCGGGACCAGCATGCCCGGCGGCCAGGCGCCCCGCCGCGGTGGCCCGCAGCCGCGGCAGGCCCGCGGCGACCGGGCCGGCGCCAGCCGCCCGGAACTCGCCCACGTCCGGCGTCCAGCCCGGCCCGTCCGACACCCGCGCCGGTGGACGGCCGGCGGTGGCGGCCGGCGCTTCGAGCCCTCCCCGACCCCCTGAGCCCCCCGTGCCCGGTCGGATCCCGGCTCCGCCGGCTCCGACGGCTGTCCTCCCCTGGGCTTCGGATCCGTCCTGGCCGGCATCGCTGGCGCCGGCCGCGATGACGCCGGCACCAGCGATGCCGGACCTGACGACAACGGCCCCGATGTCACCGGCAGCCCTGGCGCCACCGCCCCCGGGGACAGCGGCACCAGCTACGGGGACGTCGGATGCAGTGGCTTCGAATGCAGAGGCCTCGAATGCAAAGGCCTCGGACGCAGAGGCTTCGGATATGGGAGCTTCGGACACAGGAGCTCTGGCAACGCCGGAGTCCGGGGCGGCGGCGCCGGGGACGCCGGAGCCGGTGATGCCAGATCCGGTGCGGCCGGCCCCGGTAACGCCGGAGCCGACAAGACGGCCTTCAGCTCCGCCGGCCTCGCTGGCCCCGGGCGAGGTGGCCTCGACTCCGCCGGCTCCGCTACCGCCGGCTCCGACGCCGGCTGGTCCGCTCCCGACACTGCCCCATCCGGTGCGGACGCCTTCAGCAGCACCAGGCTCGGGGGCGTCGGCTTCGGGGATGCCGAGGCCAGCCACGCCGGATCTCGTGGCACCAGGACCGAGAACGCCCGGCTCAGGAGCTCCAGCCCCGGAAAAGCCCGGCCCGGGGACGCGGGTGCCAGCGCCGCCGGCCGCGAGGTCACCGGCTGCGGAGCCAGCGAGTCCAGGAGCGCCGGGGCCAGGAGCGCCGGGGCCGGAAATGCCAGGACCGGGGATGCCGGGGCCGGTGTGGTTCCGCTCGCCGCCGTGGGCGGCCGGCCGGGTCTCGCCGCGGGTGGGATGCGGCTGCGTCCGCCTGCCGATGCCGGCCCGCGTCCCTCCAGGCCGCGGGGGGCCGCCGTCCCCACGGCCGCCGCCGGGCCGCGGGCGGCCGGCCCGGCGGCTGACGGTCGCGTCGCGCTCGCCCTCCAGGTCGGGCATGCGCAGGCCGAGCAGGGAAACCGGCCTGGCGTCACCGAGATCCGCGGCGGGGAACATGTCCTCGGCGGCGAGGATCCCGGGCCGGTCATCCTGGATGTCGGCCCGGTTGTCGGCATCCTCGTGGACGTTCCAGGGCCCGTCCGGCTCCCCGTACCCGCCCGGCCGGCGGGCGGCATCCGGCCCGGGGCCGTCTTCGTCACGCCTTCGCGCGGTCGTCACCGCTCACCACCGCCTCCCCCTCCCGTGGCGGGCCGCACCGGCCCCGGCCGGAATCGTCCACGAGACGCGATAACCCCAAATCCGCCGGATCCGGGCCGCCGCGACCACGGTATGCGCCAGCCGTTACGGATACGAGTCCCCTCGACAAGGAACAGTTACAAACTCGCTCCGAACCGCCGAGGCTCGCCCGATCTCCCCGCCAACGCCAGTAAACAACCCACCCACGGACGCCCAACCCGCGGGTCGGAATCCGGAATCCGGCCCACGCCGTTCACGCACCCCGACCGGGGTGGGTGAAACGCCCACACCTGCCGGCCGGGACGGGCGTTTCACCCTGGCACTCCAACCTCGATATCGCCGCCCGCCGTCCATCA
>NZ_CEVIVD010000048.1:0-8072 GCF_982290655.1 Protofrankia sp. CiP1_Cm_nod3 | reverse complement strand
AAGCATGATCCGCACGACTTTGTCGTCGCGTACGCTTTCCGGCCCGGTGAGCGTACCCAGCGACAAACTCGCGCCGGTCTTCCTCAGGCCGACCGCGACGCAGGCGCCGATCACGTCTTCCGGCCGCTCGTGGCGGCCGGCTCACCAAGGGCCGGCCGGTCGCCGCACATCGACCTGGGCTTCGGGAGGCTGACCGAGCTGCTCAAGTAGGAGATCGAGTTTCCGGCCGGTGTCGAGAGTGCGGGGGTGGGTAGGGCCGAGGACACGCCGGCGGCGTTGCCAGACCTCTCGGTACAGATCCCGCGCCTTCTCCTCTTCCCCGACGACGCGCAGGACGCCGGCGAGACTGCGCGCCGAGGCCAGAGTGTCGGGGTGGTCGTCACCGAGGATCCGCCGCCGGCGGGCGAGCGTGTCCTCGCACAGGGCACGGGCAGCCGGATAATCCCCCAACCCGGACAGGGCGTCGGCGAGACTGTGCGCCGAGGCCAGGGTGTGGTCAAGGACGAGCCCGCGGGTATCCGCGTCCGGACTGTCCACGGGGTCGGCGGCGAGCAGGTGGGGCAGGAGGCGCTGCCAGGCCGGCCACCGGATCGGCTCGCCCGGATCCCCGGGGTGGGCGGCGGTGAGCAGGGCGTGCGCCCGGGCCTGCCAGCCGGCTTCCTGTTGTGGGCCCATTCGTTCTCGTAGCACGGCGCGGACGAGGCGGTGCATGACCAGCAGGTCGTGGTCGATCTGTGCCAGTGAGGAGCGGTTGATCTCCCCCGCCTCTGCCAGCCGTTGGGGATCTCCCAGGGCCGTTGTCAGCGGGTCCTCGAAGACCTCCGGGTGGGCGGTCAGCAGGTCCAGCGGGACGCCGGTGGGCGCGAGGAACGTACACACCTCGAGCAGGGCGGCGGCCGCGGGTGACCGGCCGGTGAGCGCGTCGGCGGACAGCCCGATCGCGGCGGCGGTGCTGTGCGGGGGTAGTCCACCGGATGGCCGAGGGCGGCTATCCGGGCCTGCTCGGCCCGGAACAGGCCCAGGTAGGCGGCCGGGTCCATCGGGGTGGTGTCGAGGTAGGCGGCGATCTGTGCCGCCGCCAGCGGGAGGTCACCGATCTCGGTGGCGAGCAGGTCCGCCAGTGCCGGATCCAGGCCGTCGATCCGGCGGGTCAGCAGCTCCACGGTCTCGGCCCGGGCCAGCGGCTCGACCGGGGTGGGCGTGCCGACCTGCCGGAACGCCCGGCTCCGGGAGGTGATCAGAATGTGGCCGCCGTGCGGGAGCAGGTCGGCGACGTCCTGCACGTCCTCGACGTTGTCGTAGATCAGCAGCCAGGGGCGGCCGGTGGCCGCCATCCGTGACAGCGCCCTGACCACCGCCTGCGCGGTGCCGGCCGGGCCGGCCGGCACGGGCTCCCCGAGCGCGTCGTTGACCGCGGCGACCCCGGCCTGCGCGGTGAGTCCGCCTGCCGCGTCGATCCACCAGACAAGCTGGTAGTCGGCGGCGAACCGCCAGGCGAACTCCCGGGCCAGCTGGGTCTTCCCGATCCCCGCCATCCCGTGGAGCGCGACCGTGGCCGGGCGCAGCGCCGCCAGCTGGTCGCGCAGCTCCAGCAGCGTCCGGTCCCGGCCGACGAAGAAGTCGTTGCGCGGCGGCACCTCCCGCATGGCCGGCAGCCGGGGGAAGGAGCGCTTGCGCCCAGCCCACGGTCGCCGCCCGCCCGGACCGCACCGGGCCGTCCGCCCCGGCTCCCGGCGCCGGCGGCGATGATCCCCGCCGGCGCCGGGAGCCGGGGCACTGTGGCCGGCGCGCCGGCTTGTGCCGTCCCGGCGTCAGCTCGGCGACCAGCTTGGCCCGGGCCTGGCCGGAGCGCAGCCCGACGAGGTCGATGTACGCCCGGGGCCGCAGCAGCGGCGGCACGTCGCAGTCCTCGACCCGGACGGGGATCAGCCTGTCCCGGCCCCGCCCGTCGTCCAGCAACGCCGCGGTCCACTCGTCCGTGCAGTACTTCGATCGGAAGTACGCCGCCGAGTACACCGCCAGCACGATCTCCGCCTGGGTCAGTGCGTCGTTCATCCGCCCGACGAAGTTCTCCCCGGCGACGAAGTCCCACGCCTGCAGCACGGTCGGCCAGCCCGCCGCCTCCAGCTCCCAGGCGATCCACTCCGCTCAGGCCCGGTCCGCGCCCGTGTACGAGACGAAGAAGCGCACCCGGCCCGCCGCGGCCTCCGGCGCGTCCAGCTCCCCCATCCGCCCAGCGTGCCAGAACCGCCACACTCACCGCACCCGCCACGTAGGCCGCACAGCAGCCCAGGAGGGCGAAAACCCGGCTGTTCCGGTCGCGAGCCGCCTGCCAGGAAGAGCCGTTCCGGGAACGGTGCAGCGGACAGCGATGTCCGTGCGCCTCCGCGGCCCGCGGCCCCACCCCGAAGATCACATATAGGGATCACCGGACGCTTCCGCCCCAGGCGACACGACGCGTAGGTGATTTCCGCCACCATGGCAGCGGTTTTCACCTACAGCGGCGGAAGCCGTAGGTAGTTGCCGTCGTCCCAGTAACGGTTTTCACCTACGGCTGGGCGGTCCACGGACTGGGCTCCCCGGCTCCCCTGCTCCCCTGCTCCCCGGATCGGTGGGAGGCTGACGATTCCTGCGGCGGGCGGGGGCATCCGTCTCGCTGTACCGAGCCTGTCGCGGCCGCTCTGGGGTGGTATGGCCGCCCCTGGCGGGTCGGACGGGCGCGGCACCGGTCCGGTATGCGGTACGGCGGACCGCGACGTTCAGGCATCTCCGCGGCTCATCGCATCCATCGCGCGTGCCGTGCGCCGTCTTCCCGGTCTCGGTCACCTGCCGGAAAGCGCGGTTTCCTCGCTGGCCGGCCCGGTAGCTGGCTGGGTGGGGGCTGTTGCCGTGGGGGCCGTGGCGGTGGCAGGTGGGCCGGCGTCCCGGCGTGGGAGGAGTGTGCTCGCGGTCAGGATGACGGCGACGGCGGCGAGGGTGAACCAGTAAGCGTGCCCCGCCCGTGCTGCTGCTGGTAGTAGAGCGGCAGCACGAAGAGGTTCACGAACATCGTCAGACCGACCAGCGTCATGATGGCGACGCTCGCGGCGAACCCGGGGTGGGCGAACAGCCGCAGGTCGATCAGCGGCGGTGTGCGATGTGGCGCGCGACGCGGGGACGGCGCCCGCAGCGCGTGCAGGCCGTACCCGGCGAGCAGCGCCACGGCCGCGGTCGGCACCTTCCTGCACGCCTTCGGCACTCCGGCTGCGGACACCGCCTGAAGGATCCCTCCACCCGCACGCCCAGGAGATCGTGCGTCCGGCGCGGTGTGGAGCGCAACGGTCAGCCGTATGCCATGGGACATCAACCGTCGATCGTGCCCCGCCGGCGCGTCGGACGACTGACCGAGCGCCGGCGGGCCACGATCGGGAAGAGCGCGATCTGAAAGATCACATTCCAGCGGGAAACGGCCTAACCATGGCGGAGGTCGCGTAGGACGGTTGCGGTCTCCAGGGCGGCGAAGGTGGCCTCGCGGCCCTTGTCCTCCGCCGAGGAGGGCAGGCCCGCGCGGTCGAGCGCCTGCTCGGCCGTGTCGCAGGTCAGCACGCCGAAGCCCACCGGGACGCCGGTGTCCAGGGCGACCCGGGTCAGCCCCTGCGTCACCGACTGGCAGACGTAGTCGAAGTGCGGGGTACCACCGCGGATCACCACGCCCAGCGCCACCACCGCGTCGTGGCCGGCCGCCAGCGCCGCCGTCACGACCGGCAGCTCGACCGCGCCGGGCACCCGGACCAGCAGCGGGGAGGCGGCCCCGGCGTCCTTGGCCGCCCGCAGCGCGCCGTCGACGAGGGCGTCGGTGATCTCGGCGTGCCAGCGGGTCGCCACGACGGCCAGCCGCAGGCCGGTGCCGTCCGGGATCACCGGTGCCGGCGCGCCCTGGCCGCTCATGCCGTCTCGCCCTGGCAGATGTCCGCCATCAGCAGGTCCTCGCCGGTCACCACCGGCTCCGCCTCCGCGGCCGCGCGAGCCGCGTGCGCGCCCGCGTTCCCGACGCTCGTGCCCCCGACGCAGTGCAGCGGGACGTCGGCGCGGGCCCCCGCGGCCTTCGGCAGGCCCGGCAGGGCGGTCGGCAGGCTCGGCAGGGCGGTCGGCAGGCTCGGCAGGGCGGTCGGCAGGCCCGGCAGGTCGTGCCCCATCCGGTCCCGCTTGGTGGTCAGATAGCGCAGGTTCTCCGGAGTGAAGTTCACCGGCAGCCCGACCCGTTCGACGACCTCCAGGCCGTAGCCCTCCAGCCCGGCCCGCTTGGTCGGGTTGTTCGTCAGCAGCCGCATCGTCCGGATGCCGAGATCGACCAGGATCTGGGCGCCGGTGCCGTAGTCACGCGCGTCCGCGGGCAGGCCGAGGGCGAGGTTGGCGTCCACGGTGTCGTGCCCGGCGTCCTGCATCTGGTAGGCCCGCAGCTTGTGGATGAGGCCGACGCCGCGGCCCTCGTGCCCCCGCATGTAGAGGACGACGCCCCGGCCCTCCTGGGCGATCATGCGCAGGGCGGCGTCGAGCTGCGTCCCGCAGTCGCAGCGGCGGGAGCCGAAGACGTCGCCGGTGAGGCATTCGCTGTGCACCCGCACCAGGACGTCACGGCCGTCCCCGATGTCCCCCTTGACCAGCGCGACGTGCTCCACGTCATCGATGACGCCGCGGTAGCCGAAGGCACGGAACTCGCCGTAGCCGGTGGGGATCCTGGTGTCGGCGACCCGCTCGACATGGTGCTCGCTGCGCCGCCGGTACGCCACCAGGTCGGCGATGGAGATCAGCAGCAGCCCGTGCTCCTCGGCGAACCGCGTCAGCTCCGGCAGCCGGGCCATGCTGCCGTCGTCGTTGACGATCTCGCAGATGGCGCCGGCGGGGCGCAGCCCGGCGAGCCTGGCCAGGTCCACCGCGGCCTCGGTGTGGCCGGGACGCCGTAACACCCCACCGACCTTCGCGCGCAGCGGGAAGATGTGGCCGGGCTTGGTGATGTCCGCGACGGTGGTCGCCGGGTCGGCGAGCAGCCGGATGGTCAGCGCCCGGTCGGCCGCGGAGATGCCGGTCGTCACCCCGGCCCGGGCGTCGACGGAGACGGTGAACGCGGTCCCCATCCGCTCGGTGTTGTGCGGGACCATCTGGTCGAGCTCGAGCCGGTCGAGGTCGGCGCCGTCCATCGGGACGCAGACCACCCCGGACGTGTAGCGGATCATGAAGGCCAGCAGCTCCGGCGTGGCCTTCTCCGCCGCGAAGATCAGGTCGCCCTCGTTCTCGCGGTCGGCGTCGTCGACGACGACGACCGGCCGGCCGGCGGCGATCTGCGCGACCGCCTCGTCGATCGAGGCGAAACGCGTATCATCGACTGGCAAATTTTTGATCATGACAGTTGCCCGCTCCCGCTGTGGATGACGGGGGTGCCCGACGAGCCGGCACCGGCCGCCTCCCCCGCGACGACAAGCTTCTCGACGTATTTCGCCAGCACGTCGACTTCGAGGTTGACCCGCTCCCCCACCCCTCGCCGGCCGAGGGTCGTCGCCTGCAGTGTCGTCGGGATCAGGCTCACCGTGAACGCGGCGGGCGTGGCCTCGCCCGCCGGGATGATCTCGACGACCGTCAGGCTGACCCCGTCGACGGTGATGGATCCCTTCTCGACGAGATAGCGCTCCAGGCCCGGCGGCAGGCTGATGCGCACGATCTCCCACTGGGTCTCCGGGCCGAAGGTGACGCGATCGTCTTCTGTCGCGTCACCGGAGGCCCCCCCGGAGGCACTGCCGAAGGTGACGCGATCGTCTTCTGTCGCGTCACCGGAGGCCCCCCCGGAGGCACTGCCGAAGGTGACGCGATCGTCTTCTGTCGCGTCACCTGTTGCCGCCGCGTCGCCGGAGGCCTCCACATGCACAACAGAGGTGCTGGAGCGGCGTTCGAGGACCACGCCGACGCCGTCCACGTGCCCCTGCACGAGATGCCCGCCGAGGCGGTCGGCCAGGCGCACGGGGCGCTCCAGGTTGACCCGGTCGCCGGCGCGCAGCCCACCCAGGGACGAGCGGTCGAGCGTCTCCTGCATGACGTCGGCCGCGAACGCCTGCCCCTCGCCGTGGGGGAACCAGCTGGTGACGGTCAGACAGACCCCGTTGACCGCGATGGACGCGCCCTCGCTGACGTCCTCAAGTACCTTCGTGGCGTCAATGACCAGCCGAGCGGCGGCCGGCCGTGGTTCGACGGCCGCGACCACGCCGAGTTCCTCGACGATGCCGGTGAACATTCCTGTGTGCCCTCTCGTCCCGGCACCACGTCCGAGACGGAGGCGATCACGCGGGACACGTCCGGCGCATGGGCGCTGGACGGGCCGTCGGCAGGCCTGTGGGCCGCCGGACAGCACACGCCCGCGCGCGTCCTCCCATCCGGACTTTCACCGTCGGCCCCGGAATTCCACCGGGTCAGCCGTCCGCTGGCTGCGGACGGGTCGCGGACTGTCACCGCCGGTTCGGATTTTCACCGACCCCGGAGCGCGCGTGCTGCTAACTACCTGACCAAGTCTGGCACACGCGGACGGCACAGGTGCAAGAAAGCTCACGCGATACCGGACGGCAGTACACCGCTCACTCTTCGTCCATCTTCACGTGTTCGACCGCGCATGGTCGGCCTTGTATATCCGCTTTTGCGGGTATTTGCTACCGGGGCCGCTACACTCAAGAGGTTTATATAAGTGTTCCATATGAGCGACGTCACATGCGCGGCATCATGTGAGAAACGTCATGCAAAAACGCCATGCGCGTAACGGTCACGCGAGCAGGTGGGCGTTGACCGCCCGGACCGCGGCGGCCAGCGCCGGCACCTCGACGACGTCGAGGCCGGCCCGCCGCATGATCTCCACGCCTTCGCAGTCGACGAACAGCACGGGTTCACGCCAGGCGAAGACCACCCGGCGGATCCCGCCCTCGATGATCAGCTCCGTGCAGGTCCGGGGCCGGGAGGCCCGGGCGCTGCACGGCTCCAGCGAGCTGTAGAGCGTCAGCGGGCCGACCGGGACCGGCAAGCCGTCCCGGCCGCGTCGCGCGAGCCTGCGCAGCGCGACCTCCTCGGCGTGGTCATGCGGGTCCAGCTCGCGCGAGTAACCGGTCGCCAGCACCCGCACGGGCGCGTCCGCCGCCGGGCCTGCGCAGTGGTCGACGATGACCGCGCCCACCGAGAACGCACCCGGTGACGGCGGGCACCGCCGGGAGATCTCGACCGCCATCCGCAGCCACCGCTCGTCCGCGCCGGCCGTCACCGCGGCGCCGGCCGTTCCCGCGGCGCCGGCCGTTCCCGCGCCTGGTGCCCTGGCGCCCGGCGTCCCGGCATCGCCCGGTCAGCCCTTCCCGGGGACCGGTGCCACCAGCCGGGGGGCGGCGGCCAGCGCCTGCGCGCGCAGCGCCTCCAGCGCCGCGGCCGGGTCGGCGGCGCCGTAGACGGCGGTGCCGGCGACGAAGACGTCCACCCCGGCCCGCGCGGCCCGTTCGATGGTCTCGGCGTTGACCCCGCCGTCGATCTGCAGCCACAGGTCGAGCCCCCGGTCGTCCAGCAGCCGCCGAGCCGCCTCGATCTTCGGCAGGACCTCGTCCATGAACTTCTGGCCGCCGAACCCGGGCTCGATGGTCATCAGCAGCAGCAGGTCGAAACGGTGCAGGTCGTCGACATAACGCTCGACCGGGGTGGCCGGTTTGACGGCGAGCCCGGTGCGCGCGCCGGCGGCCCGGATGGCGTCGGTCGTGCGGGGCAGGTCATGGACGGCCTCGGCGTGGATGGTCACGTTCGCCGCGCCCCGCTCGGCGTAGCCGGCGGCCCAGCGGTCCGGGTCGCCGATCATCAGATGGCAGTCGAGCGGGGTGGTGGTGACCGTGCGCAGGGCGGTCACCGTGTCCGGCGCGAACGCCAGGTTGGGGACGAAGTGGTAGTCCATGACGTCGACGTGCAGCCAGTCGGCGTGGCCCTCGACCGCGCGCGCGGCGTCGGCGACCCGCCCGAAATCGGCCGCCAGCAGGCTCGGATAGATCTGCGCGGTTGCCACACCCACGAGCGTATCGGCCCATCCC
>NZ_CEVIVD010000047.1:37047-39044 GCF_982290655.1 Protofrankia sp. CiP1_Cm_nod3 | reverse complement strand
GGGGTGGGGATGGAGGCGTTCGCGTCGCCCATCGCCGCCCAGGCCACGAAACCGCCCTTGATGACGACGGCCGGCCGGACGCCGAAGAACGCCGGGTCGTAGAGCACCAGGTCGGCGAGCTTGCCCGGCTCCACCGAGCCGATCTCGGCGTCCAGGCCGTGCGCGACGGCCGGGCAGATCGTGTACTTGGCGACGTACCGGCGGGCGCGGGCGTTGTCGGCGCGGCCGTCCCCGGGCAGGGCGCCGCGCCTGGCCTTCATCACGTGCGCGGTCTGCCAGGTGCGCAGGACGACCTCGCCGATGCGTCCCATGGCCTGCGAGTCCGAGCCGATCATCGAGATGGCGCCGAGGTCGTGCAGGACGTCCTCGGCGGCGATCGTGGACGGCCGGATGCGGCTCTCGGCGAAGGCCAGGTCCTCGGGCACGGTCGGGTTCAGATGGTGGCAGACCATGAGCATGTCGAGGTGTTCGTCGAGGGTGTTGACGGTGTGCGGGCGGGTCGGGTTCGTCGAGCTCGGCAGGACGTTCGCCGCCGCGGCCACGTGATGATGTCCGGGGCGTGCCCGCCGCCGGCACCCTCGGTGTGGTAGGCGTGGATGGCCCGGCCGGCGATCGCGGCCAGGGTGTCCTCGACGAAACCGGCCTCGTTGAGGGTGTCGGAGTGCAGCGCGACCTGCACCCCGGAGGCGTCCGCGACCCGCAGGCAGGCGTCGATCGCCGCCGGGGTGGAGCCCCAGTCCTCGTGCAGCTTGAAGCCGGCGGCGCCGCCGCGCAGCTGCTCCCACAGGGCATCCTCACCGACGGTGTTGCCCTTGCCGAGCAGGACGACGTTGACCGGCAGCGCGTCCATCGCGGACAGCATCCGGGCGAGGTTCCACGGCCCGGGGGTGACGGTGGTGGCCCTGGTGCCCTCGGCCGGGCCGGTCCCGCCGCCGATCAGGGTGGTGATGCCGGCGCCGAGGGCTTCGGGGACCTGCTGCGGGCAGATCAGGTGGACGTGGCAGTCCACCGCCCCCGCGGTGAGGATCTTCCCGTTGCCGGCGAGGATCTCCGTGCCCGGGCCGATGACCAGGCCGGGGTGGACGCCGTCCATGATGTCGGGGTTGCCGGCCTTGCCGAGCGCGACGATCCGCCCGTCGCGGATGCCGACGTCGGCCTTGACGACACCCCAGTGGTCGAGGACGACCGCGCCGGTGATGACCAGGTCCGGGGTACCTTCGGCGCGCGACGCCCGGGCCTGCCCCATGGACTCCCGGATCACCTTGCCGCCGCCGAACACCGCCTCGTCGCCGGTGCCGGCGCCGGCGGGCCCGCGGCTGCGGTCCTCGGTGACCTCGATGAACAGGTCGGTGTCAGCGAGGCGGATGCGGTCACCGACGGTCGGCCCGTACAGGTCGGCGTAGCGGGCCCGGTCGAGGCGGCGGCTCACGGGCGCGCCCCACGCCGGCCCGGCGGGCCGGGGGCGTCGTCTGGCGGGCCGGGAGCGTCGCCCGCCGGGCCGGTTGGCGTACCGTCCGCGGTGCCCTCGGGCGGGCGGCCCGTGCTGGCCGCGGGCGGGCCGTCGGCGGGGCCCGCGGGTGCGCTGCCCGCATCCTGGGGGGCGGGGCTGTCCAGCGGGCCGGCGGATTCGGGGCGCAGGCCGGGGACCAGCCGCCGGCCGCCCAGCGGGACGAGGTCCACCTCGCGTTCGACGCCCGGCTCGAACCGGACGGCGGTGCCGGCCGGGACGGCCAGCCGGTGCCCCCAGGCGGCGTCCCGGTCGAACTGAAGGGCGGGGTTGGCGGCGGCGAAATGGTAGTGCGACCCGACCTGGACAGGACGGTCGCCGATGTTGCGCACACGCAGCGTCAGCACTGGCCGTCCCGGGTTGATCTCCACCGGGTCGCCGTCGTGCCAGATCTCGCCCGGCCGGATGCCGGCGGCCGCGCTCACCGGCCCGGCCCGCTCACGAGCTCGGCCCGCTCACGAGCCCGGCCCGCTCGCGAGCCCGGCTCCAC
>NZ_CEVIVD010000047.1:35661-36613 GCF_982290655.1 Protofrankia sp. CiP1_Cm_nod3 | reverse complement strand
TGTCCGGGATCTCTTGAGAAGCCCGCCATTGTGACTATCAGCGCCGAATCTGTGACGGCCACGTTAAAAGGCGCTGGTTCGCGGGCGCCACCGCGGCTGTGGCGGCACAGTAAGCGGCTGTGCCGCGTTCGTGTACCCGGTGCGGAGCGGCAGGGCCGTGCCAGGGCGTAATGTACGTCACATCGCCGGCTGACTTCTTAGCGCAGGGTCATATCCCATCCTCGTCCTAACGGTGTCTGCGGAGGGCTCATGACCACCGAGCGTGACCGCCAACAGGGGTGGTCCGCGCGCGGACCCGAACTGGTGACCTGTCTGCCGGAAAGGCCCTCGGCCGGACACGGCCACCGGCCACGGCGCGGAGCTGTCGCTGTCCACGGCGCCGCCGGCCTCGCCCCGAGCCCGGCGGAGCTCCAGCGCCTGCGCCGGGTCGCGGACGGCCAGGAGGAGGCGGACCTGATTGTCCACGGCGGCACGCTGGTCGTCGTCCACACCGGTGAGCTCCAGCGCCGTGACCTGCTGATCGTCGGACGGTTCATCGCCGCGGTGACGCGGCCCGGGGCGTTGGGGGCCCGCCGGGGGCTGGACGCGTCCGGCCGCTACCTCCTGCCCGCCTACGTCGACGAGCGCATCCAGGTCGAACAGACCCTGCTGACCCCCGGCGAGCTCGCCCGCGTCGTCGTGCCCCGGGGAACGGTCACCCTGCTGGCGGACACCAGCCGGTTGACCGGGCTGTACGGGCCGCGCGGCGGACAGCTCGCCACCGCCACCCGCACCCCGATGCGGCTGCTGGAAGCACCGTCCGTGCCATCGGCCATACCGCCCATGCCCGCGGTGAGGGCGGCGATGGTGCCGCGGCAGCCGGTTTCCTTACCCGAATCCGCCGGAGAGACGTCACTGGACGTCACCGGCATGGCCGGGACGCTCCCTGTGGGGCCCGAGCCCACCGGCGGGC
>NZ_CEVIVD010000047.1:32490-34813 GCF_982290655.1 Protofrankia sp. CiP1_Cm_nod3 | reverse complement strand
GGAGGTCGTGCTCTCCGGTGGCCGGCTGGCCGCGGAGCGGGGCCGCCCGCTGTTCGACAACCTCGACGTCGTCCCCGCCTGGGCCCGGGAACGGCTGTCACTGCCCTCCGGGCTGCACGGCGGGTCGTTCACGGTACCGGCGGCGCCCGTCGGTACCGCCGGTCGGGGCGTGAACGCGGCCGAGCTGCGTATCACGCAGGATGACTATCCGTATGTTGAAAGCGTCGTGGTGCGGCCGGCTACCGTCGACGGCGCTACTGGCTGCCCCGGGGCGGATCCGGAACGCGACCTGCTGAAGGTGGCTCTTGTCACCTGCCGTGTGCATCGGGACCGCCCCGCCGGGACACGGGCCGGGTTCATCCGCGGGATCGGCCTGCGCCAGGGGGCGATCGGGATGACCACGAGTGTGGCACCCGGCGACCTGGCCATCATCGGGGCCGGCGACCACGACATGATGACGGCCGCCCGGGCGCTGGAGGGGATGGGCGGTGGTTTCGTCGTGGTCGACCGCGGCTGGGTGCTGGCGGCCTGCCCGCTGCCGGTGGCCGGCGTGATGAGCGACGCCCCCTGGGACGCCGTGCGCGACCAGCTGGACGGCGTCGACGCGGCCGCCGCGGCCCTCGGCTGCACGCTCGCCGCACCGTTCCTCACCCTCGCGCCGCTGGGCCAGCGGCTCTATCACCCGCCCTTCTGACGGACAGGCCTGCCCGCCCGAGTAAGCGGCCCCTCGTGTCGCCTGCTCGGGCAGGCGCGGCCGGAAGCCCGCCGCCCGCCCGTCCGCCCGTCCGCCCGTCCGCGGAAGTGATCTGCTCGTTCTCCTGGCGGAATGCCCGGCTGTCTCTCCAGCGGCCCGGCCTGTCCGTCTTCCCCCCACCGTGTCCGGCACGTCGGGCAGGTCGTAGCTTTGGCGGCGTCGGCCGAGGCGAGGGCCACGGGTTCCGCGGGCCGACATGTGGGGGATGCACGGGCGGCGCATCCGTGCGTGGGGAATCAGAGAGTGGGGGATCTAATGCGTTTGGCGCCTGTGACGGGCCACGTGGGAACATCGCGGCTTCGTACCGCTCGCACCGTGACGGCCGGAGCCGGTGCGGGCCTGGCACTTCTGCTCGGCGCGTGTGGCGGATCCACGTCGCCGTCCTCCGTGGCGGGTGGGCCGGCGACAGCGGTCGAGGCCGTGCGGAGCATCGCGCCGGTTGATCTGCCGACCGATCTGCCGACCGATCTGGCGCTGCCGTCGCGCACGCCTCCCGCGGCGGCGGGTACGGCGGCTCCTCAGGCCGCCACGACCGCGACGGCGGGTGTGGCGGCCCTGAAGGGAACGGTCGTCTCCGCGGGCTTCCCGTTCCCCAGGGGCGCTGTCCCCACGGTCTCGGTGTCCAAGCCTCAGCACGCGACGATATCGCTACAAGGCGTGACACCGGCCGCAGCACTCCAGTTCTACCGGCAGGCGCTGCCCGCCGCCGGTTACAAGTTCCTGCAGCAGGGCGGCTCGGACGGCAGGACGAAGCTCACCTTCGAGGGGAAGGGCCAGAACATCCAGCTCCTCGTGGGCGGTGACGGCAGTCCGGATCTTGTCCTGCTCCTCTTCGAGAACCTGTAACAGCGGAATGCGTAGGTGGAAAACGCTGCTGTAACAACGGTTTCCACCTACGGACGCGGAAGCTGTAGGTGGAAACCGTCGCCGCGGTGATGGTTTCCACCTACAGCCTCCGCCGTGTGGGCTTCCGGAGGAGGCAACGGCCGGCGCCGCGGGGCGGTCGGTGCCACCGGGCCGACGCCACGGTGGCGACGCGATCCCGAGGAGCGCGGTCCCGGCGGGAGGGGCGTTGTCGGGGAGAAAAACCGGCCTTGGTCGCAGCTTTCTTCTCGAGCGTCCCGGACGGTCGTTGCAACCGCGGCGATTGTTGGGACAACCGCTGGTCGCGGAACCACGGGCGCCTGGTCCGAGCTGGTGTTTCATGCCGCTGGCCGCCGGTTTGGAAAGGCGGCGGCCAGCGGCGGTACGCGCGGGCAAAAGGCGGGGTGGGTGGCGGCGCCCGCGAGGCGGATGGGAGGATATCGGTATCGGGATTCCGGTCGTCCGCACCTATACGTTTCACACGTATGCGTTTCATGCGTGTGTGTTTCATACGTTCCGGTGCGCGTTCGCGCGTGTCGGCAGCCGGTACGAGCCGATGACGGGCTGGCTCATGGGCGGACGCGCCCATGGCGGCCGAGGTCGGCGAGGTCGGAGGTCGGAGGTCGGCGAGGTCGGCGAGGTCGGCGAGGTCGGCGAGGTCGGCGAGGTCGGCGAGGACGGGCGGGCCGCGGGCCGGGCCGAGGG
>NZ_CEVIVD010000047.1:30522-32465 GCF_982290655.1 Protofrankia sp. CiP1_Cm_nod3 | reverse complement strand
GGTCAGGGGCGGGAGCCTGCCTTCACGCGACGGGCGTAGCGGATACCGGCGGGCCGGTCGCGCGCCGGTATCCCCCGGGCCTGTTCGGCCAGCGCGGACAGCGCCCGTCGCAACGCGGCCCCGACGGTGTCCGCGTTCGCCTGGGCGCTGCCGGGTGCGCCGTTCGTGAGCGCGTCAGCGTCCGTGTGGGTGCTTCCGGTGCTTCCGGTGATGTCGTGGCTGGTAGCTGGCAGGGGCAGGCCGTCCAGCGGGTGCCTTTCCCGCGCGGTGAGGTGCAGATCAATGATCATTTGTTCGACGCGCGCGGCCTCGGCCAGCCGGTCGGGGCTCCCGGCGCAGTCGTTGCGGAACAGGCGGGCGTAGACACGGGTGGACGTGGCGTCCTCGGGCTGGAGGCAGAAGAAGATCGTGCTGGTGGTCCCGGTGTCGGGGCAGCGCAGGACCAGGCGGAGCTGGAACGGCGGCCGGTAGAGACAGGTCGACAGCTGCCGGCGGCCGCTCCAGGGCCGCGAACTACCCTCCGTCGTTACCGAATTTGCTGGACTGGTGACTGTCTGCTCCATTCGCAGGCGAAAACCATTGCCATCGGTAGTGATGTCACGACGAAAGGTGATTGTCTGTTCCCCTGTGCCGCCCGCGCCCGCGCGGATCGGGCCGCCGCGGACCGGGTCGGCGCAGACCACGCTCGGGTGGACGAACGGCAGGCTCGCCGCCTCGAGGAGATCATCGGCGAGTACGCCCGCGCACGCTCTGCTCCGGTTGACATCCAGCCAGCGGGAGGCGAAGACGGAGTCGTCCGCCTCGGGCAGATCGATGATGTCCGCGAACGGTTCCTCGGGAGCGATCCAGACCAGTCCGTGACGTTCGGTGGCGCCCCACGCCGAGGCGGCCCGGGTGCGTCCCGGCCGGGAGCCGGGCGGGCCGGGCGAGCCGGGCGTCGGGCCGGACGCGGGCTCCGGGCCGGGCATGGCCGTGCACGCGCCGGACGCGACGAAACGCCAGCCATGGTAGGCGCAGGCCCGCCGGGGGCCGTCGACACGGCCGGCCGCCGACGGCGTCAGCAGGTACGGACAGTGGTCGGCAAGGGCCATCACCCGGTTGTCGAGACGGGCGATCACCCATGGTTCGCCGAGGAGCCGTACGGATACCGGCTCGTCACCGATGTCCGACGACCGTGCGACCGGATGCCAGCCGTGCCGCAGCGAGAGATCCGTGTTCGTCATGCGTGAGCGGACGTCGACCACCTCCGGGAGAAGGGGCTGCCGGGGCAGGGGCTGCCGGCCGTGGGGGCGGATCGCGGGCCAGCCGCTGGCTGGCCTGGGCGGGCCCGGGTCCGCGATCCGGTGACGGGTGTGGTAAAGCGTTCTTCGAATGTGCTGATTGAAGTGAGCCGTTGTTTCGGTTTCGCGTCCCGGGTGTGACGCAAGGTGATGGTGATCGATATCTCACTGTGTTCCGTCACCGTGTTCCGGGGCTCCCCGGCCGTGGCTTCGGGCTCAGGGGCCCGGCGCGCCGGAAATCATGTGATCGCGATACCCCCGTGTTCGGGGAATCTGTGGGTGTCGTCGTGAGAACGCTCCCTTTTCCCGAGAAAACCGGACGTCTTCGTACTGGACGGCTACGGTTCCCGCCGCGGGCGCATCGCGTTCAATGCGGATGAATGCGGTCACGATCCGGCACTGTCGGCTTTCGCCGGATGACTCCCGCCGGTGGCCGGGCAGGAGGACCCGGCGCGTCGCCGACAGTGAACATGCGTGTAACCTCGCAGGACTATCGTCGGCTGTCATGTGGGGCCATGCGCGACCGACTGTCTTCCCTGCTGGCATACCCACCAGTGGGTTTCCGTGTCGCGCCGGCGTTCCCACCGCGTCTTCCATGATTGCGACTTCCATGATTGCCACCACGGGCGACACCGTCGATGGCCGGACCGCCCGGCCGGCCGG
>NZ_CEVIVD010000047.1:22574-29882 GCF_982290655.1 Protofrankia sp. CiP1_Cm_nod3 | reverse complement strand
TGACCGTGGCCGACACCGTCGAGATCCTCGCCGACGGCGCGGCGGACCTGCTCGCGGGCGGCACCGACCTGGTCCCCGCGCTGCGGACCGGCCGGCGCCGGCCGCGCCGGATCGTCGCCCTGCGCCGGGTCCTGGAGCTGCGCACCCGGGGCGCCAGCGCCGACGGGCTCATCATCGGCGCCGGCGTCACCTACCACGATCTGGCCGGCTGGTCGCTGTCGCCCGGTCTCGCGGCCACTGCGCGCGTCGTCGGATCACCGCAGATACGCAACCTGGGCACGGTCGGCGGAGCGCTCGGCACGGCCGATCCGCGTGGGGATCTGCTGACCTTCCTCAGCGCCGCCGACGCCGAGGTCGTCCTGCGCGGCGTGCACGGCGCGCGGACGCTGGCCGTCCCGTCCTACCTGGCCGAGGGGCGTGACCCGACCGAGCTGATCACGGCGGTCCGGCTGCCGCGGCCGTGCGGTCCCCAGGTCTACCTCAAGATCGGCGCGCGGCAGGCCGCATCGGCCACGGTCGTCTCGTGCGCGCTGGTCGTCGACCGGGTGCGGGAGCGGGTCGCGTGCGCGATCGGCGGGGTGGCCGGCGGGCCGTTGCGCCCGGTCGCCGCGGAGGACTTCGTGCGCGCCGGGGTCGACTGGTCGACGGGTACGGCTCCCGCCGACGTGGTCGCGGGCTTCGGCGAGCTTGTCGCCGAGGCCGTCCGCGCGGTGGACGACCCGCTTCCCGACGACCCGCGGGCCTCGGCGGCCTACCGCCGGCACGCCGCCGGGGTGCTGGCGGCGCGCGCCGCCGGGCGCTGCCTGTCCGCGCCGTCGCCGGCCCGGTCCGTGGACGGGCGGTGGGCACGCCCATGAGTGAGCCCGCCCACCGGCGCGCCTGCGTCGAGGAGGATCCGGCGTGCCCGCCGCGCGATGCCGAGCCGCGGGTGTCCTACCAGCTCCACATCGACGGTGGCGTGCGGGAGGTGACCGATGCCTGGTTCGGGGAGTCCCTGCTGCGTGTGCTGCGCGACCACCTGGGCGTGCTGTCGGTCAAGGACGCCTGTGAGCAGGGCCGGTGTGGCTCCTGCTCGGTCCTGATGGACGGCCGGCTGGTGGCGAGCTGCACGGTCCTCGCCGCGGACGCCGCCGACGCCCAGGTCACGACCGTGGCCGGGCTGGGTGTGGGCGGGCCGGCGCGGGCGGTGCAGGCCGCCTTCCTCGCCCACGGCGCGGTCCAGTGCGGCTTCTGCACGCCGGGATTCGTCGTCGCCGTCACCGACCTGCTGGCCCGGCGTCCCGACGCCGGTGAGGACGAGATCCGCGAGTCGCTGGCCGGCAACATCTGCCGGTGCACCGGCTACGGGCGGATTATCGCCGCGATCCGCTCGGTCCAGGAGGCCCGCCGCCGGCCAGGAGGCTCCCACCAGCGACCGGGGACGGGCCGGTGACCGGGGACGGGCCGGTGACCGGGGACGGAGCAGTGACCGGGGACAGGCCGGTGGGCGGCACGGAAGACCGGGACGATGATGAACCCGCGTCCGCCCGCTGACCATGCCGGACGGACACCGTCCGCCCGGACGTCCGATGATCGAATATTCGCTGGCCGGGAGCCCGTCGATCCGGCGGCCGCCGGCCGGGGCAGCGGTCAGGGGATCGGGGCGCCCGTGCCGCGCCCGGACGGGCCGGCCAAGGCCGGCGGCACCTTCCCGTACGCGGGTGATCTCCACCTGCCGGGGATGCTGCACGCCCGGACGCTGCGCAGCCCCCATCCACGGGCGCGCATCCGCCGGATCAGCACCGCCGCGGCCCGCCGGATGCCCGGGGTGGCGGCGGTCGTGACCGCGGCGGACGTGCCGGGCCGGGCCACCTACGGCCTGATCGTCGCCGACCAGCCGGTGTTCGCCGCCGACGTCGTGCGCTACCAGGGCGAACCGGTGGCGGCGGTGGCGGCGGTGGACGCCCGGACCGCCACCGCGGCGCTGGCCGCGATCGAGGTCGACTACGAGCCGCTGCCACCGTGGACCGACCCCGAGCGGATCGTGGCCGCCGCCCGCGGCCCCGAGCCGCCGCGCCCCGACGGATCGCCGCATGCCGACGGGCTGCCGCGCCCTGACGGGCCGCCGCATGCCGACGGGCTGTCACGTCCTGACGGGCCGCCGTGTCCCGGCGGGTTCGAGCTGCTGCATCCCGACGGGAACATCTTCCGCGAGATCCATCTTCGCCACGGCGACCCGGCGGCCCGCGGCGCGGTCAGCGTCACCGACTCCTATGTCGTGGGCATGCAGGACCAGGCGTTCCTGGGCTGCGAGGCCGCGCTGGCCGTGCCGACGGCCGACGGCGGCGTCGACCTGCGGGTGGCGACGCAGTGGCTGCACTCCGACCGTGAGCAGGTCGCGGCCTGCCTGGGCCTTGCCGAGCACCGGGTGCACCTGGCCCTCGCCGGTGTCGGCGGGGCCTTCGGCGGACGCGAGGACATCACGCTCCAGATCCACGGCGCGCTGCTCGCGCTGGTCACCGGCAGCCCGGTGCGGATCGCCTACGACCGGGTCGAGTCGTTCCTCGG
Organism: Protofrankia sp. CiP1_Cm_nod3; assembly: GCF_982290655.1. NCBI lineage: Bacteria > Bacillati > Actinomycetota > Actinomycetes > Frankiales > Frankiaceae > Protofrankia > Protofrankia sp. CiP1_Cm_nod3. Next base: position 27,335 of record NZ_CEVIVD010000047.1, on the reverse strand, counting down.
CCATCCGCACCGGCATCCGGCCCGGATGTGGTTCCGGCACACCGCATCCCGGGACGGGCTGCTGGTCAGCGTCCAGGCGCGTCTGATCCTGGACGGCGGGGCGTACGCGTCGTCGTCCCCGGCGGTGCTGACGAACGCGGTCACGCACGCCGCCGGGCCCTACCGGGTGCCCAACGCGGTGCTGGACGGCTGGGTGGTCCGCACGAACAACCCGCCGTGCGGGGCGATGCGTGGTTTCGGTGTCCCCCAGGTGGCCATCGGGCATGAGGCGCAGATGGACCGGCTCGCCGACGCCCTCGGCATCGGCCCGGTGGAGCTGCGCCGGCGCAACGCGCTCGAGCCGGGCGACGTGCTGCCCACCGGGCAGGTCGTGCCCGAGCCGCTGCCGCTGCGGGAGATGATCGACATACTCGTGGACCGGCCGCTGCCGCCGCCGGTCTCCGGGCGGACGCCGGTGACGTCGCTGCCCGGCGGGCGCCTCGCCGCGGCCGACCCGGCCCGCGTCCGCCGTGGGGTCGGCTACGCGGTGGCGTACAAGAACCTGCTGTTCTCCGAGGGGTTCGACGACGACGCCACCGCCCGGGTGCGCCTGGAGACCGGGCCGGACGGCGGGCCCCGGGCGGTCGTGCACAGCGCGTGCGCCGAGGTCGGCCAGGGCTTCGTGACGATCGCCGGGCAGATCGTCCGCACCGAGCTCGGGGTGGACGAGGTGGTGCTCGCCCCGGCGGACACCACCGTCGGCAGCGCCGGGTCGACCAGCGCGTCCCGCCAGACGTGGATGAGCGGCGGTGCCGTGCGCGCCGCCGCGGCAGCGGTCGCGGACGCGTTGCTGGCCCGGGTGGCCCGCCGGCTCGGCCTGCCCGACGACGTCGCCGCGGCGCCGCGGCGGCTGCTGACGCTGGCCGGCGGTGAGATCGTCGCCGGTGAGGCCGGGGTGCGCGTGACACTCGCGGACGCGCTCGCCGACGGGCCGGTCGAGGCGGTGGAGGTCTTCCGCCACCGGCGCACCCAGCCGTTGGGCGCCGACGGCCAGGGTGACGTGCACGTGGCGTTCGCCGCGGCGGCGCACCGCGCGGTCGTCGACGTCGACGTCGACCTGGGGCTGGTGCGGGTGGTGTCGATGGCGCTGGTCCAGGACGTCGGTACGGTGCTCAACCCGCTGTCGCTGCGCGGGCAGGTCGAGGGCGGCACGGCGCAGGGGCTCGGGCTCGCGCTGATGGAGGAGCTGGTGGTGCGGGACGGGGTGGTGCGCAACCCGACGTTCCACGACTATGTGCTGCCGAGCATGGCCGATGTCCCGGAGCTGGACTTCGTCGCGTTGAGCCACCCGCAGCCGGGGGCGCCCTACGGGGTGAAGGGGGTGGGTGAGGCGCCCACCTGCTCGGCGGCGCCGGCCGTGGTGGCGGCGGTGCGCGACGCGGTCGGCCGGGACCTGCGCCGGGTACCGGTCCGCCCTCAGGATCTCCTCGGCCTCGGCGATCCCGATGGCGGTCCCGAGGGTGGTCCCGAGGGTGGTCCTGAGGGTGGTCCTGAGGGTTCCGGCGGTGGCCGGTGACCGAGCCCGGCCCGACAGCGGGCTCCCAGCCGATGACAGCCGCCGGCCGGACGGCGGCGTCCGGCCCGGGCACGGGCACGGGTACGGGTACGGCGCGGACGGCCGTCCGTGGGCCGGTCGAGCTGCCGGAACGCCCGGTCGTGCTGTGCTCGTCACGGGTCGTCACCCCGGACGGTGTCCGGCCGGCCGCCGTGCACATCCGGGACGGGCGGATCACCGCCGTCACGCCGCCGGAGGCGGTGCGCGCCACCCCGGGCGTCACCGATCTCGGTGACCTCGCGCTGCTGCCCGGGGCGGTCGACACCCACGTCCACGTCAACGAGCCGGGCCGGACCGAGTGGGAGGGCTTCGCCACCGCCACCCGGGCCGCCGCCGCCGGCGGCGTCACCACGATCATCGACATGCCGCTCAACGCGGTCCCGCCGACGACGTCGCTGGCCGCGCTGACCGCGAAGCGGGCCGCCGCGGCCGGCCAGGCATGGGTCGACGTCGGCTTCTGGGGCGGGATCATCGGTGCCGACACGCGCAGCCTCGCCGACCTGGCGGCCCTGCACGACGCCGGGGTGTTCGGCTTCAAGGCGTTCCTCGCACCGTCCGGGGTGGCCGAGTTCCCCCACGTCGGGATGGACGTGCTCGCCGCCGCCACCGCCCACACCGCCCGGCTCGGCGCGCTGACCGTCGTCCACGCCGAGTCACCGGCCGTCCTGGACGCGGCGCCGCCTACCGTCGGCCGGCGGTACGCGAGCTGGCTGGCCGCGCGCCCGCCGGCGGCCGAGACCGAGGCGGTCGCCGGGCTCGCCGCGCTGTCCGCGGCCACCGGCGCCCGCCTGCACGTCCTGCACCTGTCCGCGGCGGCGGCGCTGGACGACGTGCTGGCCGCCCGCGACGCCGGAGTCGCGCTGACCGCCGAGACCTGCCCGCACTATCTGACATTCACCGCCGAGGAGGTTCCCGATGGTGCGACTGTGTACAAGTGCGCACCTCCGATCCGGGGGGAGGACAACCGGGAGCGGCTGTGGCAGGGGCTCACCGCGGGCCTGTTCACCGCGGTGGTGACCGATCACTCTCCGTCCGCACCGGAGCTCAGAGCCGTCGAGTCGGGCGACTTCGGGCAGGCGTGGGGCGGGATCGCCTCGGTGCAGCTCGGCCTGGCCGCCGTGTGGACGCAGGCCCGCCGCCGCGGCCACGGCCTGGCCGACGTGGCCCGCTGGATGTGCACCGGCCCGGCCGACCTGGTCGGGCTGGCGCACAAGGGGCGGATCAGCCCCGGGGTGGACGCCGACCTCGTCGTGATCGATCCCGAGGGGTCCTTCGTCGTCGACCCGGCCCGGCTCGCCCACCGCCATCCGCTGACCCCCTACGCGGGCCGGCCGCTGGACGGCGTCGTGCGGGCCACCTACCTGCGCGGCAGGCGGGCCGACGGCGACCGGCCGCCGCACGGCAGGCTGCTGTCGCGATGACCCCGGCATCCGGCGGGGGAGCTGGCTGTCAGGCCATCCGGCGCCAGCGCGCCGGGTTCCAGCGCGCCCGGTTCCAGCGCGGCCGCGTTCGAGTTCCGTCTGAACATCCGAGTTCCCAGCGGTGGACGCCCGTCCCGCACGGTCACGGGCGTCCACCGGAGAAGATCTGTAGAGAAGAGGATCCGTGAGCGACGCTCCCGATCTGACGAATCTTGTCGACCTTGCCGCGGCCCGGTTCGGCGGGTCGGTGGTGGCCGTCAACGACGAGTTCTTCGCGCTCGCCGAACGGATGCTGCTGCCCGAGCCACCGATCGCCCGGCCAGGGGTGTTCACCGAGCGGGGCGCGTGGACGGACGGCTGGGAGACCCGCCGCCGCCGCGACCTGTACGGCTCGGACTGGGCGATCATCCGGCTCGGCGCGCCCGGCGTGGTGCGCGCGGTGACCGTCGACACCTCCCACTTCACCGGGAACGCCCCGGAGTCGGTGGAGATCCACGGCGCCACCCTCGGTGGCTACCCGTCCGCCCCCGAGGTCGCCGAGGCGTCGGTCAACTGGGTCGCCCTGGTGCCCCGGACGCCGGTCCAGGCCGACGCGGTCAACGTCCTGCCGGTGGTGCGGGCCGGGCACACCCGCGTCACGCACCTGCGGCTGACCATCCACCCGGACGGCGGGGTGGCCAGGCTGCGCGTACACGGCACGGTGATCCCCGACCCGAGGCTGCTCGACCGCGTCACCTCCGACCTGGCCGCGGCCTATCTCGGCGGGGTGGTCATCGCGTGCAGCGACATGCACTACGGCGACCGGCACAACCTCAACGCCTCCGGCGAGGCCCGGGTGATGGGGGAGGGCTGGGAGACCCGCCGCCGCCGCGGCGTGGGCCACGAGTGGGCCGTGGTGCGGCTGGTCACCGCCGGCGAGGTGATCAGGGCGGAGGTCGACACCCGGCACTTCCACGGCAACGCGCCCCGGGCGGTGGCCCTGTGGGCGGCGTCCGCCCCCGAGCTGTTCGGCAACGACGAGGTCTCGTCGCTCGAGAAGATCACCCGCTGGTACCCGCTGCTGCCGCAGGTACGGGTGCAGCCCAACACCCGGCACCTGTTCGACCTGGAGGTCCCGGTGGAGGCCACCCACGTGCGGCTGGAGGCGTTCCCCGACGGCGGGCTGGCCCGGCTGCGGCTCATCGGCACGCCGACCCAGACCGGGCGCCAGCAGCTGGCGATGCGCTGGTTCAACGCGCTGTCCCCGGGGGCGGCCCACGCCGAGCTGCTGGGCTGCTGCGGTTCGGAGGACTGGGCCGCCGTGGTCGGCGACGGCCGGCCGTACCCGACGCTGACCGCGTTGCTCGACGCGGCCCGTGAGCAGTGGTGGCAGCTCACCGAGGCGGACTGGCTGGAGGCGTTCACCGCGCATCCCCGCATCGGGGAACGCGGCGCCCCGCTGCCCGCGCCGACCACGTCCACCCGGGCCACCCTGGCCGGGATGGACGCCCCGCGCCGGGAGCAGGCCGCCCTGGACAACGCGAGCCTGGACCTCAAGGCGGCGCTGGTCGCCGGCAACCAGGAGTACGAGGACCGGTTCGGCTACGTCTTCCTGGTACGTGCCGCCGGCCGCAGCGCCGAGGAGATGCTGGGGCTGCTGCGGGAGCGGCTGGGCAACGACCAGGCCACCGAGCTGCGGGTCGCGGCCGGCCAGCAGGCCGAGATCACCGGACTCCGGCTGCGACGGCTGATCAGCGGCTCGTGACC